>CADBSP010000248.1 GCA_902797405.1 uncultured Eubacteriales bacterium
ACCCGACACCGGACGACCCGACACCGGACGACCCAACACCGGACGATCCAACTCCGACTCCGCCGACCAAATGGGTTAAATACATAGACGGTGACGGAAACATTATCTACAAGCCTGAGACTGCATTTAATGCGGATGGCACCGAGCCACCGGCTCCAGCAAATCCTACCAAGAACGGCTACAAATTCGACGGTTGGGATAGAGATGTTGACGCAGACGGCAATGTAACATACACAGCTCGCTGGAATCCGGATTCACAGATTGAACCGGCACCGAAGCCTGCAGATCAAACTCCGGCTAAACCTGCTAAGGATGTTCCAAAGACAGGTGATGAGAGCAAGGCCGGCATGTGGATAGGCATTCTGGCAATCGCAGTGCTTCTGGCAGTATTGGCAGCTTTGATTCGCATCCGCACCAAGAAATAGACGAGGGCTTATTGACAATCTATTTCTCTAGTGATAATATGGTTGCGACGGAAATGATACACAATCAATATGCATCAACCAAAAAACCCCTAAGAGCGGCTACTCTTAGGGGTTTTGACTGATTACCATCAATCATTTCCGTCCAGCCATTTGCAAATGTAGTATGCAACCACACTTGCTACAACGGAAATCATGAATGATACCACTATCATGCAACAACCTCCTTCCTACTACCATAGGTATAGGTGATGGTAATGGAAGGATTGTATCACAACCAATATTAATTTACAATATATTCCATATAGGGAAAGTAAGGGAAAAGTAAGAGAAATGAGCACTTTAGAAAAACAAGAAAAGAAGACAAATTATATAAGGATTTTGGTGGATATCATCTTTGATATCATTGGCGGAGCATTTGTTGCTGCGGGTGTACACAGTTTTGCATCTGCCAGCAATTTCCCTCTGACCGGGTTCACAGGAATTGCAATGATAATAAACAGACTTACCGGATTTCCGATGGGTATTATGCTTATTTGCCTGAATATTCCGGTGGGCTTGATCGCATCCAGAATTATCGGGAAGAAATACTTTATCAGGTCGCTTAAGTCAATGTTCATCACATCCATGATGATTGACTATGTGTCGCCATATTTTCCCGTCTTCACAGGCGAGAAGATGCTTGCAGCAATCTGCACCGGTGTTCTGGCAGGCGTGGGTTACGGCCTAATTTATAGCCGTGGTTCATCGACCGGTGGAACCGACTTTATAACCCTTTCCATAAAAACAAAAAAGCCCTATATGTCCATAGGGAATATTGCATTTGTAATTGATGCGGTTATTGTGGCCATAGGAACATTCATCGTATCAAAGAATATCACCGGTCTGATATACGGAATGATAATCGCGTTCATAGCTTCAACCGTGGTTGATAAAATCCTCTATGGTCTATCCGCCGGTAGGATGACTTTGATTGTAACTGATAAGGCGGATGAGGTCGCGGAGGCAATCGATGAAGCCGTTCATCGAGGAGCCACATTTCTACGTGGCCAGGGAAGCTATACCGGTGCGGATAAGAACATCGTAATGTGCGCTTGCGGAAAGAAGCAAATGTACCTGATTCAGGAAGCCGTAAAAGAGGTAGACCCACACGCATTTATGGTTATTATGGAATCCAACGAAGTTATGGGTGAAGGCTTCACCAAACGAACCCCATAATTATCTACGTAAACATTGTATTGTTATATGCGTTTTGTTGATCAAAGAAATGTTAAATAATAAAAGAAAAATCCTGGAGGTGCCCAGGATTTTTCTCTGTTCATACTTGTTCTATCAAGTAGGAGAAATTATGAAAAATAAGTTGTGTCACTATGCGTGTTTTTAACATGATTAGTTTAATAATATGCAGCAGTGGAACCGCCGTCCAATCTTAGTTCGGTCCCGGTTAAATAAGATGCCTCGTCCGAAGCGAGAAACCTCACCATGTTGGCAACTTCCTCAGGCTCGCACCAGCGACCTAGGGGTAGAGAACCAGCGATATCACGTTCTATTTCTTTTTCACTTATTCCTGGTTTTAGTTTCTTTCGATTCTCTACTATCATCGGGGAGTGCACTATCCCAGGCATTATAGCGTTAACTCTTACATTAAATCCTGCAGCTTCCAGAGCTGCAACTTTGGTTAGCATGATGACCGCACTTTTTGATGCGGCATAATCCGCACTATTCCTAGCTGCTAATCTTCCTTTATGTGAAGCAGTGTTTATCACGACACCGTAGTTTTGTTCGTACATTTGAGGTAGGACATGCTTTAGTCCTAAGAAAACACCGAAAACATTTACGTTCATGAGTTTCTTAAAAAAGTCATAGTCGATGTTTGTTATAGATACACGTGACCCGGTTATGCCTGCATTGTTATGAAATACATCGATAGCTCCAAACTTTGAAACTGTTTCTTTCACATAATTAAAAACCTGGCATTCGTCAGTTACATCGGCTTGTAGAAGAAGAGCACGATTTCCAAATCCTGCTTTTGATGCGGATTGTTCCAATGCCTCTATGTTTGAATCAACTAGCGCAAGGTTTGATCCTTCATTAAAAAATTTTTTTGCTACAGCGCTACCAAGCGTGCCCGCTGCACCGGTGATTAGTACTGTTTTTCCTTTGAAACTCATTTCATTCACCATACAAACTATTCAAACTATTTAATGAATTATATCAGCTGACCACATTTTATACATTGTGATAGCGTACAAAAAACAATGACGCTTTTGTGGGCAATAGGATAGATATAAATCACAAAAGGTCGCATGTAATTTATAGACCAATGCACAATTTACTGGGTTTGATAATTATATAACATATATTCAAAGGACAGTTTCGGATACATGCTTTAATGATAATATTTATAAGTTTTTTACTGTTTCAGAACCAAGCAAAGAATAAAGCTCATGGAGGTAGTAGTATGAAGGAACTTCATCAAGAATTATTCAAACCCATTAGAATTGGAAAACTTGAGTTAAAGAATAGATATGCCATGGCTCCAATGGCAAGTTTTGGCCTTGTTGATGAAAATGGAATATTGACTGACGATGGTGTTGAGTACTTTGTGACACGAGCAAAAGGTGGAGCTGGATTGATTATGACGGGAACTTGCTTCGTTGAAGATGAGGTAGAAGGTATATTGCCTCACACATTAATGTGTACTGATAATACGGACAAGTGGATTGAGATGCAGCAGTTTAACAAACTTGCTGAACGATGCCACGCATATGGAAGCAAGGTGTTTGTTCAACTAGCTTCAGGCTATGGTCGTTCGGCCAGAATCCCGACATCGGCAACAAAGGCAGTTGCGCCATCGGAGATACCAAATCGATGGGACCCTACAATCATACACAGAGAAATAACAAAGGCAGAGATAAAAAAGATTGTTGACGCATTTGGTAAAGCTGCAGCCTTCTGCAGGAAGTGTGGTATAGATGGTGTGGAGGTTCATGCCGTTCATGAAGGATATCTTTTGGATCAGTTTACGGTTCCATTCTTCAATAAAAGAACCGACGAATATGGTGGAAGTTTTGAAAACAGATACAGGTTTGCGGTGGAAGTAGTTGAGTCTATTAAAGAGGCGTGTGGAAAGGACTATCCTGTATCTCTTCGCTTTACGTTGAAACACTATATAAAAGATTTATTAAGCGGTGGAGTCGAGGGAGAAGAATTCGAAGAGATGGGGCGTGACACTGAAGAAGGCCTCAAAGCTGCAAAATATTTGGTTGATGCCGGATATGATGCCCTAAGTGTTGACCTCGGTTGCTATGATGCTCACTACTGGAATCATCCGTCGGTATACCAAAGGGATGGTCTCTATCTAGAAGCTGCAGAAATGGTGAAGAAAGTTGTTGATGTACCTATTTTAGTTGCGGGGAGAATGGATAATCCAGACTTTGGTTCGAAATCTATTGAGGAAGGGAAATGTGATATTTTGGCTATAGGTCGTCCGCTTCTTGCAGATCCTGAATTACCTAACAAGGTTGCAACAGGGAAATTGGATATGATTAGACCATGTATTAGCTGTAATTATGGGTGTTGTACTAAAGTGCATCAAAGCTCTGGCAGAGCAGGTTGTGCGGTCAATGCTCAATGTGCTAACGAGCTGAATACTGAAATACTACCAGTAGTGCAAAAGAAGAATGTTGTGGTCATTGGTGGTGGACCCGGCGGATGCGAGTGCGCCAGAGTTCTGAGGCTTAGAGGACATAGAGTTACTCTGCTTGAAAAAGAAGATAAATTAGGTGGTGCACTTAATATCGCCTCACAGCCATCATTTAAAAAACATGATCTACAACTCATCCGATATTTTGAAAGTGAATTATCCAGACTAGGAGTTGAGGTCAAAACCTCTTGTGAAGCGTCGGTTGATTCAGTTGGTCGTCTTAATCCGGATGTTATTATCGTAGCATCTGGAGCAAAAGCCTGTGCTCCAAGCTTCCCTGGGGCGGACAAGTGTAAGTATGCAGAAGAAATACTTGTGATGAATACTCCAGAGGGTTTTCCTAAAGATGTACAGTTGGGCGAAAATATAGTGATTATTGGTGCGGGCCAAGTCGGAGTCGAAACAGGGTTAATGCTTTTAATGGACGAAAAGAACACAAAACGAAATGTCACTATAGTCGAAATAACGAATCAATTCATGCCTCAAGCTCTCTATTCCGATTCCGAGCATGCAAGGGCATTGCTAGATTTTTATGAGGCTGATGTTATGTTGGAAACCAAGGTAGAAAAATATGAATATGGAGTTTTGTCATTAGAAACAAATGACGGAAAACAAATCAGAATACCTGCAGACGAGGTGATTTTAGCGACAGGATACCGGAGTGATACGAAGGTATATGAAGACATGAGAAATAATTTTGATATTGTCTACAATATCGGAGATTCATCTAAGGCAAGAAATATTTATTTCGCTATACACGAGGCTAATGAATTGGCTAGATACATATAATATACTACTTAATATATTAGATAATTGAAGATGTGGTACAAAAGCAGAGCAACCTTTTCTGTACTAAGGACCAATTTACTTGAAAGCTTCAAATCTGTAACATTTATTTATGAAGTGAATTTGCTCTCGTGAATTTACATATTTAAACAGATTATATTTGAAAAAGGAGGAATACACCATGGCAGGAATGACTGAACAAGTCGTCACAAGAAGAAAACGCGTGCCAATGCCGACATTCGAAGAATACAAAGAAAGATTCTCCGAGTATTTTGACCTCGAAAGAGACGAGGATGGCATCGTTGTAGTTACAATGCAGTATGACGGAGGTCCACCGGTATGGAGTTACGAAATGCATGAAGCATGTGCAGAGCTCTTCACAACTCTTGGTCACGATAAGGATAACGAGGTTATCATTCTTACATCAAAGGGTGATTACTGGATTGCAAAGAGTGATGTGGGATCCTTCCATGCGTATGACGATGACGACCACACAAATGATGATCGCTATAACGTACAGATTTATGACACAATGAAGGTTGTTGAAAACCTTGTATTCGATATTGAGTGCCCAACAATTGCTGCTTTTCCCGGAAGCGGCATTCACTGGGAAATGGGTATGTTCATGGACGTAACTTTAGCTGCTCCGGAATTCTTCCTGAGAGACATACATTTTTTAATGCCTCCTGGACACGTAGGTGGAGACGGAATGTACATGCTTACACAGTATTTGCTTGGTCCTAAGCGAGCAAACTATTTCGAATTCATGGGTGAAGAAATCTCTTGCGAGAGACTTAAAGAACTAGGTATGGTTAATGAAATTGTACCTCGTGATCAACTTCTCGATAGAGCAAAAGAAATCGCTAAAGGATGGATGAAGATTAACCGTACATGTAGAAGACTGCAACATATGCTGGCAATGAGACCATATCAGCGTTTGTTGATTGATGATTTCAAGGTCAACGTGCTTGCAGAAATGTACAATAAGGCGCTTGAAAAAGCTCCGTCCGGTTTCGATAAAATGGAAACATACGAACGTTCGTTGGACGACAAATAGATGATTCATATGGCCCTGCAGGAGAAACAATTCTGCAGGGCTTTTTACAAGAGGGTTGTACGAATGAATATATTAATTTCTAATGAAGAAGGATTATCTAGTAACATAGTCAAAGCCCTTTCAGAATTAGGTGCGAATGCGTCATTCTCTTACGATGGCTGGGAAGATAGTTTTTGTAAAGCGTCAGAAGTCGATGTGATACTTGGAAATAAGGTAATTGAACATTGGCCTTTGGATATTTTTTCAAATCTAAAATTCATACAGGTTTTAAATGCCGGTATGGATAATGTGCCAGTTAAAGAAATCAAGGAAAGAGGAATCCTGATTTCAAATGGAAGAGGAATATTGAGCGCATATATCGCAGAGTGGATAATGGCGCAAATTCTAAACAGTACCAAGTGCATAGATTATTTTAAAGAGAAGCAAAGAGAACATGTATGGATCAGGGGAAATGTTGAAGCACCAGTTATTTCTCTGCAGGGAAAAAAGGCTTGCATAGTGGGGATGGGTGATATCGGTAAAGAAACTGCGAAGCGTCTTCACGCTTTTGAAGTTAATGTTATTGCAGTTAACAGAAGTCAAATTAAAGATAACCCCTTTGTAGATGAGTGCTTCTTGCTTAAAGACAGACGTGTAGCCTTCTCTAAAAGTGATGTTATAATTGTCACTATGCCTCTCACTGAAGATACGGAGAACCTGCTTGACCGGGATAGTTTGGAAGCAATAAAGGATGGAGCGATTTTTATTAATGTATCGCGGGGGGCATTAGTAGATGAGAAGGCTTTGATAGACTTAATCAAACAAAACAAGTTTCGAACTGTTGCACTAGATGTATTTCGTGTTGAGCCACTTCCGAATAATAGCGAACTATGGGATCTGAAAAACGTAATAATATCACCGCATGAGGCACCATTGGCAGAGAATATAGATATTAAAAGAGAGAATTACGCCCTCCAGAATCTTACTAGATACGTGAAGGGCGAAATGCCGATAAATCTGTTTTAATAGGGATCTTTGACTGATTAAGAAAGCTCATCTTCATCGGAGTCCTTATCCGATGGGAGAACGGGAAAGTCGGTATAAGGAATATCTCCAAGGGTTGTAAGAATCGAAAGCGACAAGTTAAACAAGAGCATGTGCTTGGAATTGCTGAAATCCAACCCGGATATTTCCTTTATTTTTTTGAGTCGATAAAACAGAGTGTTTCTATGAATGAATAAGTGGTCACAAGTCTTTTGAATGTTTTGGTTGAACTGCCAATAGCATTGGAGCGTGTAAATGTAGTTAGAGGAATGGGCTTTGTCGTAAGATGCTAGCCGTAGAATTCTGGGGTCGCAAAGATCCTTAAGGTTTTCCATGGAAGCTCCATATTGAACAAAGTGCAGCATTGCTACATCTTCATAGACAGCAATTCTCCTCTCGAAACCATATGTTCTAGCCATTCTTGCTGCTGCTGTTGCACGCACATGATAGTTTTTTAAACTTCGATCAACTTGGTCGAAGCATGCGCTTATTCCTGCGTAGCAGCTGTTTTTCTCCAACTGCTCTGACAATTCATTTAGTTTTTCCTCGGATAAGACATCGGGATTCTTTGATGAAATAAGAATTAGAATATCACCATTGTAAGTGAAAAGCACATCATTTGGAAAGATCTGACCGAAGATTGTCTTTAGGTGAGGCCAGGATTGAAACTGACCATCTATTGCGGATGAATAAACCACAATAAGATAATTATATGGTTGACTAGGTATTCTTATATTCTGCATTCTAGCTAGAATATCATTATCGTTTGTTAATGTGCCGCTTAGTATATCACGAAGCATGAAACAGAGTGTAGCGTTGCTGCTAGAAGGCGAGTTTATGTATCTCCACATACGGAAGGACATAGCATAGGCTATAAACTGAATTGCGTATAACTTATAGATGAACTTATCTAGATTTGTGTACGAGAAGTATAGGTATCCTAAGACCTCTTTAGAAATGTCTTCGCTGAGAATTGGAAAGAATGCGTCGCCCTCCTGAGGATAGTCTTCCGGATGCGTGATAATCTTTCGATCTTTTAGATCAAATATTGTTAGAGTATTCACATTTAGTTTTGAGACCACATTGGTGTGAGGATAATAGCGATTCTTAATAGTGAGGCTCCACGTACGTGAAGGTTCAAGCCCTTCTGCTTCGGAGAAACCAAGAACTTTACCCCCTTGAGAAAGAATTGCACTGGAACATCCCATGATATTCTTTGCCTGCGTAATAAGCTGTGTGAAGGTGGCACTGGTAGCAACCATGTTAAGGAATGCCCAGAGTTCATCTGTAGATGAAGATGTTTCAGAAAAGACTCTATTAATATGGTTAAACAGTTCTAAGAGAGATGTCTCTGGTGGACATAGAAGTAGCTGTATTTTTTCGTTATTCTTATACTGACTTGGTATCCTTTTATCTTCGATACAGAGGAATGTAAGAGGTTTATCTTGTTCAGGAAGAGAAGATGGTAATTGTGATGTGTATCCAACGTAAATACGCTTAGGGACGAGGTCATCGTGACCTGTGAGTAAATAAGCATCATTGAAACTTATAATAGGATTATCTTTGCCAATGTATTCCACGTGAAATTGATTGAGTACGACATCGAGTAGATAGCTTAAAGATGCTTGCATAGCACACTCCTTTCCGCAAAATAGCACAATCTAAGCTAAAAAGAAAACAATAAAGCATAACTTTATCGTCACCATTATATCATATTATGATTATAGTATAAAAAGAAAGATACCTAATTTTAAAAAATGGAACAATGAGTCACTTGTACATAAATACAAAATGTCCATGTTCTTTTTTGTTTGCGCGCGATGAAGACAAAAAAGAGGTTTGCATTTATAGTTTGAGATGATAGAGATGTTGGATTAGTGCATCTTTATATACTATTTAGGATTTCAAGTTTGAAAAGTGAAAGGAGTTCCCTAATGAAGAGAGTTAAGAGATTGATGGTTTTACTGTTGACTCTGTTAATGGTTCTGTCATTGGCTGCTTGTGGTGGTAATAAAACCAATGAAACACCTGCAACCACCGACCAAACAGAGGAAGGAGAAGCAGAAGCAGAAGGAGGAGAAGCAGAAGCAGAAGCTCCTGCTGATATGAATGGAATCGTTCCAGGAACAGAAGTTAACTTTAGACTTCCGGTAGATGTGTCGAGTCTTTGTTGTGTAGTTGCATCACCAACTGCTGCAAATATTTATGTACAGTGTTTCGACACACTGTTCCAACCATACGAAGGTGACTGGAATGATATTCGCGGACTGCTGTGCACGGATTACACCGTAAGTGATGATGGTTTAACATGGGTATTCCAACTCACGGATCAAGCAGAGTTTACAAATGGCAATAAGTTAACAGCTCAGAGTTGCGTGGACTGCTGGCAGTATACAAAGGAGACTCAACCAGGCCTCTTTACAAACGTGGAGAGTTTCGAAGCAACAGGAGAATATGAGATTACATTCCATATGTCAGCACCTAACCCGGGCTTAAAGGCAAACCTTGCAAATGTATATTCTGGTATTGCTGACCCTGCTGCAATCGCAGAGCATGGTTTGGAAGCTGACCAGGCAGCAATCGGCTCAGGCGCATACTATGTAGTGTCAAAGA
The DNA here is from genome assembly GCA_902797405.1 of uncultured Eubacteriales bacterium. Lineage (GTDB taxonomy): Bacteria > Bacillota > Clostridia > Peptostreptococcales > Anaerovoracaceae > Eubacterium_B. The sequence goes on from CADBSP010000248.1 coordinate 9,608, forward strand.
CAGCAGGCGACAGAACAATACTTAAGGCGAATGAGAATTATTGGAATAAGGATCAGATGCCACATATCGAAACCTTGAACTATATCTATATTCCTGATAACAATACAGCTATGGCAGCATTGCAGTCCGGAGAAATCGATATTATTGACACAAACGACTACAATACGTTTGAAGTGCTCGATGGATATGATGGGGTTTATTCTGTGACAATGCATGACCAGTGCAGAGTGCTCTACATTAACGGACAGCACGGTGCTCTGGCAGACAAGAGAGTAAGACAAGCAATTCAGTGTTTCATTGACCCGGTACAAGTAGAACTTGCTTATCATGGTGGACATGGTGAATTCATTAATTCAATTGTACGTGATACATGTAAGAACTACGTAGCGCCTTCCACAAATGTTGCTTACGACGTCGAAAAAGGCAAAGCGCTTCTCAAAGAGGCTGGCGTAGATCCAAGCACCCTCAATTTGAAACTCGTTACAAATTCCGATATAGCTGGATATTCTGATAACGTACAGGCTCAGCTTGCAGCACAGGGAATAACAGTCACTGTTGATACTTATAACGTGGGTACATCCGAAGCTGTTATTGCTGAAGGCGACTTTGACCTCGGTATCTTCAGAACAGATGCTGACGTAGCAAGCGGTCTTCTCGTGGCTCAGACATGGTGGAGATCAAACTCTGTAAAGAGAACACTATGGGGCACTGATGAAGAAAACGCTAAGATTGATGCATTGATTGACGATGCAGCTGCCTGTGCAACAATGGAAGAGCAGAACGAGGTTCTCAAGTCAATTCAGTTGGCAATAATAGATGACGTTGCGCTAGCTGTTCCATCGCCAATACCTGGCCGTTACTATGTAATTAATAATAAGATTCAAAACGTGAAGATTGATAACTCAACATGCCGTGTTGACTGGCGTTATGCCTTTATCCAAGAGTAATTTATCTAAGTTGAAATAATTCATGATCTAATGGGGACGGTTCCTTGAGGGACCGTCCCTACCGTACAAAATAATTAAAACCCATCAAAAATAACACGAAAAAAAGGAGAACCGATATGCTCAAATTCATTGCAAAGAGAATAATCATCGCTCCTATACTTCTTGCTCTATCGTCATTACTTATATTCTTTATGATTAATATAACCCCTGTTGATCCTGCGTCTCAGATTTTAGTAGGAAACTATACTCAGGAACAGGTTGATCAATTACATGAAGAATTAGGATTAGATGATCCCATCATCGTACAATATGGACGTTGGTTATGGAATGTTTTACATGGAGACTTTGGCAAGACGTATACAACAGATAGAACTTCAGTAGCAAAGGAGGTATTACCGAGAATTCCGGTAAGCTTATCGGTCGCCTTTCTCACGATGTTGGTGGTAATCATTATAGGGTTGCCGCTGGGGGTTCTATGTGCCGTAAAACAATACTCAATTGCGGACACTATTATCAATCTGATAAGTAAGGTTTTAGGCTCAATACCTCAATTCCTTGTCGGATTGCTTCTTCTACTCCTGTTCGGCGTTAAGTTGCATTGGCTACCAACCTTCGGATTTACTAGCCCAAAACACTATATATTGCCTGTTGCTACACTTGCGCTTCCTCAAATTGCTACATATGTCAGAACAACTAGAAGCTCCATGCTCGACTGCATCAGAAAAGACTATATACGTACTGCTAGAGCAAAGGGGGCAACGGAAAGAATCGTAATCTTCCGCGATGCCTTGAAGAATGCACTGCTTCCTATTATAACTATGACAGGTACCGAATTTGCTAAATTAATTGGTGGCGCAATTGTAGTTGAAAACGTTTTCGCCATTCCCGGATTAGGAAGCCGTGTAATTTTAGCTATTAATCAAAAGGATATTCCCACAACACTTTGTTGTGTTCTATTTCTGTCGATATTCTTTATTGTGGTGACTCTAATAATGGATATCCTCTATACTATCGTTGATCCTCGTGTGAAGAGCACTATTATGGGTGGAGAAAAAAAGAAAAAAACGCCACGCAAGGTTATAGTGCCGACAGCAGGAAAGGGGGCTGAAGCATAATGTCAACAGCAACAGCAACGGCTAATACCTCATCAAGCAAAAGGATAAAAAAACAGGGACAGTTTGTTTCTGCATGGCATCGCATGAGAAAACGTCCTTCTGCCATGATTGCTCTTGGCGTTATACTCCTAGTTTGCCTTATCGCATTATTCGCGGATGTTATAGCTGACTGGGATACTCAGGTAGTCGAGCAACATCTGGAAAACAAATTCGCTGCTCCCGGAGGAGAACACATTCTAGGAACAGATCACTTAGGTAGAGATGTCTTTTCTAGAATAATCCATGGGACTAGAACCGCGCTGCTTATGGGTATAGTAGGTTCAATGGTCAGTATCATTGTGGCAACCTTCTTGGCTTGTTTGTGCGCATATTTTGGTGGAATAGTGGACATGATAATCATGCGCATAGTTGACATACTGTCTGCTATACCTCCAATCATAATAGCACTTGCCATCTGCGCGGGTCTCGGAAATGGTCTTCCACAATTGATTTTCGCTTTGGCGATGGGGTCAATTTCCGTTCACACCAGGATGATTAGATCATATGCGCTAACCGTAGCAAAGAGTGACTATATTGAAGCATCTACATGTTTAGGATCAAGCACCGGACGAATTATGCTTAGACACATCGTTCCTAACATTGTAAGCATTATCATTATTCAATTCTCCGGCAATATAGCAATCAATATTCTGATGGGTGCCACGCTTAGCTTTATCGGATTGGGTGTAAGAGCGCCTAGACCTGAATGGGGTTTGATGCTCTCAGAAGGACTGAAATATTTGCAGAAGTCGCCAACCATAATATTATTCACTGCTCTAGCTTTAGTTATCACAACAGTTGCCATCAATACCTTTGGCGATGCTCTCAGAGATGCCTTGGATCCGCAACTGAAGGGTAAAGCATAATGGGAGGAGTTAACGCTATGAAAGATAATATTCTTGAGATTAAGAATTTGGAAATACAGTATGTGGTTGACAAGGATGTTGTTCGTGCAGTTAATAATATCGATTTAACTATTGGGAAAGGTGAAGTGGTTGGACTGGTAGGAGAGACGGGTGCGGGAAAAACCACGACAGCGCTTTCTGTGTTAAGACTGCTCCCAAGGTATATCACAAAGATTCCCAATGGCGAAATACTCTTTAAGGGTGAAAACCTGATGGATAAAACTGAAGCAGAGATGCGCCAGATTAGAGGACAACACATATCTATGATATTCCAGGATCCAATGACAGCGCTTAATCCAGTTATGCCTGTTGGCCAGCAGATAGCTGACGTTATCAAATGGCACGATAAGGATCTGTCTAATGACGAGGTCGATAGGCAGGTTTGTGAAATAATCGAAAAGGTAGGTATTCCTGCGGAACGAAGGAACGAATACCCGCACCAATTCTCTGGTGGTATGAAGCAACGAATTGTAATTGCAACAGCAATTGCGTGTAATCCGGAACTCCTTATCGCAGATGAACCGACGACAGCCTTGGATGTAACAATTCAAGCTCAGGTTATAAAAATGATGCGTGAACTCCAGAGGGAACTGGGGTCCTCTGTCCTCATGATTACTCATGATCTTGGAATAGTCGCTAATTTCTGTGACAAGGTCATGATTATGTACGCTGGGGAAATAGTAGAGAGCGGCACCTTGGAAGAGGTGTTCGACCATGATAGAGAACACCATCCTTACACTAAGGGTCTCTTTGGATCGATTCCAGATATTAACTCAAAGGCAGATAGATTGCAACCAATACCCGGATTGATGCCAGACCCAAGCAATTTGCCTGAGGGATGCAAGTTTAATCCAAGATGTCCGTATAAGATGGACTGTTGCCTAAAAGGAGAAGTTCCGGTAATTGATAACAACGGTCACTTAATAAAGTGTCATCTGAATGCAGGAAAGGAGTAAAACATGAGTAGTGGAAAAATACTGCTTGAGTGCAGAAATCTGAAAAAATACTTTGATACTCCGAACGGAAGTCTCCATGCAGTTGATGATGTCAATTTTATCCTAGAGGAGGGAAAGACTCTGGGAGTGGTAGGTGAAAGCGGATGTGGAAAATCAACTCTAGGGAGAACTATTCTCAGACTACATCCGGCAACAAGTGGAGAAGTATTATTCGAAGGAAGAAACATATTAGACATTCCAAAGAGCGAATTTGTATCCATGAGAAAAGAGATGCAAATGATTTTCCAGGATCCGTTTTCTTCTCTCGATCCTAGAATGACGGTATCAGAAGCTATCGAAGAGCCTCTAGTCATTCATAATCTTTGTAAAAGTCGCAAAGAACGTGAAGAGAGAACAGCTGAGCTTATGGAAACAGTTGGTTTAGACTATAGGTATGTTAATACATATCCCCATGAACTGGATGGTGGACGTCGTCAACGTATAGGTATAGCGAGAGCACTTGCTACCAATCCTAAGTTTATTGTATGCGATGAACCGGTATCAGCGCTAGACGTATCTATCCAGGCACAGGTCCTAAATCTTCTTATGGACCTTCAGGATAAACTTGGACTTACGTACATGTTTATTACACACGATCTTTCTGTAGTCAAACACATCTCAGATCAAATTATGGTTCTCTATCTTGGTAAGATGGTAGAAATGGCTGATTCAGATGAACTTTTTGCCAATCCGATACATCCATATACTAAAGCGCTACTAAGTGCAATTCCTGTTCCGGATGCTTCATATAAGGGTAAAGAGGCAGAGGTTATGAAAGGCGAAGTAACATCGCCGATTAATCCACCTGAAGGATGTCGATTTGCTGCTCGTTGCGATTTGGTTTGCCAAGAATGCTTGGACGCATATCCGGAATACAGAGAAGTTGCGCCGGGACATTTCGTGGCATGCCACTGCTGTGGACTTGATTAATCTAGACATGGAGAGTAGTGATAGAAAAACAAGAACAAAGAGTGAACTGATCAGGAGATACCTTGTGTTGCTGGTCAGTTTATTTTTAGCGGCTCTTAGTGTCGGGTTGATCATACGAGCGAACATAGGTAACTCTCCTGTGAGTGGAATGGTTTATGTCCTTAATTTATCTTTTCCAAGTATAACCATAGGCACTTTCACCATTCTTTTTAATACGGTACTGATTATTGGACAGCTTCTTATGTTGCGAAGAAACTTTGGACTAGTTCGATGGCTTCAATTACCCATTTCATTTTTAGTTGGTGGGTTCACTGATTTTACCGTTTGGCTTACCTCGTTTATACCGATTCCTAATTATTATGCCAGAGTTGTAGTTCTGATGGCAGGATGTGTCGTTTCTGCCATTAGTGTGGCAACTTCCGTTCAGGCGGATGTTGCAATGAACTCCGGAGAGGCATTTGTTACTGCCATGCGAGACACTTTCAAAAGAGACTACGGAAATCTTAAACTTGGATTTGATATCGGATTGCTCTGCTCGGTTGCATTAATATCCCTCCTTTTTTTACATAGGATAGAAGGAATTAGGGAAGGTACCGTGATAAATGCACTCTTAGTTGGAAACCTGATAAAAGTAATCATGCCGCGCATCGGATGGTTAGAGGTGTGGATGCGTCACGGTTTTTTTCAAACTTAAGGAAAAAAAGAATTGTCTAAGAGGGAATATTTTAGAAGATATTTAGTGTTTATAATTAGCCTCGCTATTGCTGCATTTGGCGTTGTTACAATCATCAAAGCGAATATGGGGAATGCGCCTGCATCGGGGCTTACTTATGTGCTCACTCATATAATGCCGAGCATTTCTTTAGGCGTGTTCACCGTCATATATAATACAGTATTAATAATTGCACAGATTCTTCTGCTAAGGAAAGACTATCAACTCATTCAGTTGTTACAACTTCCGATGTCATTCTTCTTAGGAGGAGTCACCGACCTTGCTATGAAGGTGCTCGAGTTCCTGCGACCAGAAATATATCTTGCTCGAGTAGTAGTGCTTTTGATAGGTTGCTGTCTGTTGGCGTTTGGTGCTTCTCTTCAAGTAAGAGCAAACGTCCTTATGAATTCTGGCGAGGCATTGGTAAATGCAATTGCCTCTAAAACGGGAAGTGATTTCGGGACAGTAAAAGTAGTTTTTGATTGCTGCTTGGTAATGCTTACGGTGGTTCTTTCGCTTATTTTCTTAAGGCGTATTGAGGGAGTTAGAGAGGGGACAGTAATTTCCGCTGTACTAATCGGTAGCATTGCGAAGATAATTATTCCTCGTCTAGATAGATTGGAAAGATGGATGAAGATGAAGGATGAATGAAGGTTAGTACAAAAGCGCTCTTTATTATTTGTACCTGATTCACATAGAAGATCAATGTAAGCCGCTGATATAATTTCTATAGTGGTGGAGAAGATCATATCTGTTCGCCAGAAATGTTTATATAAGATAAAAGAAAACCAAATACAAACTGTAAATAACTCTAAAAGAAAGGAAAATGTTTTATGGAAATTAATAAGGTTGCATTTGTAGGTTCCGGCAGCATTGGAACCGGTTTGGCTGCAAATTGTTTAATAAAGGGTATTCCTGTGACTTTACAAACTAGAAAGAGAGTAGAACTGTGTAGTGAAAGAATTCGCGAGGATCTTGGTTTCTTTTTAAAGAATGGAATCATTTCTCAGGAAGAGCATGATAAAGCGTTAGATTTAGCAACCATTACAACGTCAATAGAGGAGGCTGTAACAGGGGCTGACTTCATCCAAGAATCCGGTCCGGAAAAACTCGAAATCAAGCAAGAGTTATTGGAACAGATTGAAGAATATGCTAGCCCGGATGCAATTATCGCCTCCAGTACATCTGGGCTTTCTATAACAGATATTTTTTCTAAGTGCAAACATCCAGAGAGAGGAATTGGAGGCCATCCGTATCTTCCGGCATTTCTGATTCCCCTGGTAGAGGTTACAAAAGGACAAAAGACATCGCAGGAAAATGCTGAAAAGGCTATGGAATTCTATAAAGCTATCGGCAAAGAACCTGTATTACTAAATAAGGAAATCACAGGGTTTATAGCAAATAGATTTTCAAGTGCAATTCATAGAGAAGCTGTACATCTCGTGATGGAAGGAGTTTGTTCTGTTGAAGACGTCGATAAGGCATTGGTTTACAGTCTAGGTATCAGATGGGCAACTATGGGCCAAGCGTTAACACTGCATTTGAGTGCTACTCCGGAAGGTTTGCGTCACTTTACTGAAAAGTACCATTGGGTGCCAGGGCAGCCAAACAAGCGTGTTGCGGCCTTGGCTGATTGGACAGTTTTCCCAGAGGGATGGGATACAGTTATGGCTGACGGTCTGGATGAAGCTATTGCCCACAGGCCAGAGTGGATGGGAAATGATGTTCCGAGCATAGAGTCATGGAGAGATCAAATGTTGGTAGATATACTACGCCTGCATAAGAAAATTTAAGAGTGTTATTAAAGATGGTTATATTTATATATCCGCTTAAATGACTATATTGTAATAAAGAAAAGAGGTAGCACAATGAAGATAGTTAGAAGTGATGAATTGGTCCAATACAATCCAAAGGGTCATTATGACATGTTGGCCAGAAGAGCTCATTCTGCTGAAGTTAGTGGAAGTAAGCTGCTCACCATTGGTCTCTCGGAATTCAATCCTGGCGGAGGCGCGGAGGACAGCACTGTTCCCGCGGGAATGGAATTGGTCTATTACATAGTAGAAGGCGAAATGGAACTTACAACTCCTGAGGGCGTGACAATACTTAAGGCGGGAGATTCGGCTTTGTTCCAAGAAGGAAATACCAGAGCTGTAAAGAATATCACGGATAATATTTCTAAGATGCTCGTAATTGCAGCAAAGCTTCCTGAAAAAGAATAGTTGTATTAAGATAACGTGCTAAGCAATTAAGTTTAAAAGAGCTGAAAGGAGAATGAAATGTCTAAGGACCTTAAAAATATGTTTGATTTAACAGGCAAAAAAGCATTGGTTATAGGCGGTGCCGGAGGTATAGGTGGAGCTATTGCTAGGGGTCTTGCTGCTGCAGGAGCAGATGTAGCAATTGCATCCAGAAACTTGGAGAAGTTGAACGAAGCGGCTGCAGAAATGGAAGCTGAAATCGGATCGAAATTTAGAGTATATCAGGTAGATGTTTCCAGTGAAGAAAGCATAGTGGATTTGGCAAAAAGGACAAGAGAAGAATGGGGCATTGTAGATATCCTTGTAAACTCACAGGGTCTTAATCATAAATTCTTGGCAGAAGAACACCCAATGGATGAATGGGATGCAATGTATCAGGTAAACGTGCGGGGTGTATTTATAGCATGCAAGGAATTCGGAAAGGGAATGATTGAGCAGAAGTATGGAAGGATCATCAATGTTGGTTCTATTGGAGCAACTAGAACATCCACCGCTGGTATTAGTGCATGCTACAGTTCCTCAAAGGGTGCAGTTCGTACGCTCACCATGAACCTCGCTGCAGGATGGGCAAAATACAATATTACTGTGAATGGTGTGGATCCAATACTTACGCCTACTGGAATGATGGTAGAAATCTTCAAACAAGATCCGGCAAAGAAAGCTTCAGTGGAAGGTAGAAACCCAATGGGTCGTATGGGTGAGCCAGAAGATTGTGCAGGACCGGCAGTATTTTTTGCATCAGATGCAGCTAGCTACGTAACAGGCCAGTTTATTTGCCCTGATGGCGGACTTTTGACACTACAGTAGATTTATATATAAGGAGATAAAGATGAGAAGAGCAGTTATAGTAGGAGCAGCCCGCACACCTGTAGGAAAGATTCGTGGTGCGCTTGCTCCGCTTCAGGTAGATGAATTAGGTGCGCATGCTATAAAAGCGGCTATGGATAGAGCAAATGTTTCTCCAGAAGAAATAGACGAAGTTGTTTATGGGAACTGTAGAAACATTGATTTAAAAACGCCTGCAAGAGTTGCTGGTTTGGCTGCGGGACTTCCAGTAACGACACCAGGAGTTGTAACAGAAAGAGGATGTTCTTCCGCGCTTAATGCAATATGCTATGCTGCTGCAATGGTAATTGCAGGAGCAGGAGATATCTATGTTGCAGGCGGAATGGAAAGCACATCTCATCAGCCGTTCATCATGGAAAGAGGGCAGACCATACCTATGGCTCCGCCCAAGTTCACGACAGGAAGATCCACACCAATTGGCATGGAAGATTTGACGATGGGTATGACTGCAGAGCGTGTTGCTGAGACTATGGGAATAACACGTAAAGATTGCGATGAGTTTGCGCTCATAAGTCAGCAGAGAGGTTTGGCAGCGTGGGATGCGGGATACTTTGATAGTCAAATAGTGCCTATCACGGTTACACCAAAAAAAGGAGATTCTTATACTGTAACAAGAGATGAAACTGTAAGAGCAACAACCATGGAATCCTTGGCAAAATTGAAACCATCGTTTAAGCCGGATGGAGTATGTACTGCAGGAAACAGTTCTCCTCTTACAGACGGTGCATCTGCGGTCATTGTGATGGAGCGCGATATGGCGATTAGACAGGGAAAGAAGATTTTAGCAGAGGTGAAGGGTTTCGCTTCTGCAGCGCTTGAACCATCAATAATGGGGCTAGGACCAGTATATGCAACCAGAAAACTACTCGATAGACTTGGAATGACTCTTGATGATATTGATTTGATTGAAATGAATGAAGCATTTGCTGCACAGTCTGTTGGCTGTATTCGTGAAATGAACTTCGACATGGATAAACTTAATGTTAATGGAGGAGCTATCGCACTTGGACATCCGTTTGGAGCAACAGGTGGAATCCTTACGACAAAGATTCTTTATGAGATGGAAAGACGCGATGTTAATACAGGATTGGTGACATTCTGTATTGGTGGTGGACAAGGCTACTCCGCGATTTTCACCAGAGAATAGGAGCGTTTTTCATGAAAGAATTCAAAATTACAATAAAAGCATCCGGTGCTCATGCGCATCTAAGCGATGCTGACGTAGAAGCTTTGTTTGGAGAAGGAGAAGTTCTTAACAACGTACGTTTTCTAGGCGATGGAAGATCCGGCCAGTACCTCAGTGACAAGAAAGTAAAGATAGTGACCGAGAAGGGAAGTAGGATGCTTTCTGTTCTCGGACCAACTAGAAAGGAAACTCAAGTAGAACTTTCCTATACAGAAGCTCGTTCATTAGGGCTTAGGCCACCGGTAAGCGACAGTGGAGTATTAGAGGGAACACTGGGATGCACACTCGTTGGTCCTGTTGGAGAGATTACCAAGGATCGAGGTGTTATGGTAGCTCGTAGACATATCCATCTAAATGAAGGGCAGGCAGAAGAAGCTGGCTTTGCAGACGGTGACTATATTAAAGTCAGAATCGAAGGTGAACGTGCGTTAATCTTTGATAATGTTCTTGTTCGCTACGGAAAAGGCGGAACCGTAATGCATATTGATTTTGATGAAATGAATGCTGCAGGTCTTCAAGGGGATGCAGTAGGATATGCATTTAAAGATTGAGGAGAAACATATGGAACGTATTTTAGTTGTTAACACAGGATCGACTTCTACTAAAGTGGCGTTGTATGAAGACGGAAAAAACGTATGTGAAAAAAATCTGGAACATGCGAGTGCAGATTTGGATAAATATGATTCTCCTTTGGACCAGTATGGAATGCGTACAGAAGCAGTGAAGGATTTTCTAAATGAGATGGGAGTTGGACCCAATGATATTTCTGCCATAGCTGCTAGAGGTGGCTCATATACAACCTTTGAGTCGGGCGCTTATGAAGTGGATGATAAATTCATCGACATGGTTATGAATTCTGAGCGAACTCCTGGTGCTTCATGGAACTCTTGTTTGATTGCTCACAGTATTGCGAAAGAGGCAGGTATTAAGGCGTATATCTATGATGCTGTATCTGTAGATGAAATGTATGAGATAGCACATATTTCAGGCCTGCCACAGATTCCAAGAAAGGCCGCAGTCCACACGCTCAATACGAAGGCTGTAGCCAGAGAAGTAGCTAAGAAGATGGGAAAAAAATACGAGGAAGTTATTTTTGTGATAGCTCATCTTGGAGGAGGATGTTCTAGCTCTGCTCATATGCATGGCAGAATCGTGGATATAGTTGCTGATGATGAAGGCACCTTTTCACCGGAAAGACCAGGTAGAGTTCCATGTTCATCCTTAGTAGATCTGTGCTTCAGTGGAGAATATTCGAAAAAGACTCTTAAAAAGATGATGCGTGGGCAAGGCGGGATAGTTGCATATCTTGGAACAAACAGTGCTATAGAGGTCGAGAATCGAATTGCAGAAGGAGATACAGAGGCAAAAGTTATTTATGAGGCTATGGCGTATCAGATTGCTAAGGATATAGCAAGCATGGCTGCAGCAGTAAACTTTGATGTTGACAGAGTAATCATGACTGGAGGAATCGCTCATTCCAAAATGCTTACTGGAATGATTAGAGATAGAGTCGAGAAGATTGCTCCTGTTGAAATAGTTCCCGGTAGTTTCGAAATGGATGCGCTTGCAAACGGAATCCATAGGGTTCTGGAGGGTACTGAAAAAGCAAAGAATATATAGCGTTCAACAAGTATTTAATAGGTTAGATTAAAGATAATTAATTATAAATGGGTAGTTATTAAATAAATGACCGAGGAGGACAAAATGGCTAAAACTAACAAAGTAGTAATTACAGCTGCAATGTGCGGCAATGGTACAACAAAAGCAATGACACCGCATGTTCCGGAGCTTCCGGAAGAAATCGCAAAGGATGTTGTTGCTTGTGCTAAAGCGGGAGCTGCTGTTGCACACCTTCATTTTAGAGATGAAGAAGGCAAGGCGACTATGCGTACAGACAGAGTAAAAGCGACTGTTGATGCAGTTCGAGAAGCCTGTGCAAAAGAGGGTGTTGACATTTGTATTAATACAACAACATCAGGTTCCAGATTTACTTGGGAAGAAAGAATGGGATATCTCAAGGAAGTTCTTCCTGAGATGTGTACATTCGATCCTTGCACGATGAATTGGGGGAATTCGTTCGTATTCTTGAATGAGCCTAAGTTCCTAGAGGAACTCGGAAAAATCGCTCAGGAATATGATATTAAGCCTGAACTAGAAATATTTGATTGTGGTCACCTACACAATCTTAACTACTTTGTTAAGAATGGAATTCTGAAGGCTCCTCTTCATATCCAGCTTATGCTTGGTGTAGTTGGAGCAATGCCAGGGAATGTTGAATCTCTAGGATACATGTTACCGTTTATTCCTGAAGGAGCAACATGGTCAATCTCAGGCATTGGTAAAGCTCATATGCCAATGATGCTAGCAGGGCTTGCTGCGGGATGTGATGGCCTTAGGGTTGGGTTAGAAGACAATCTATATCTTTCTCACGGGGTTAAGGCCACAAATGTGCAACTTGTAGAGAGAGCTGCAAAGTTGGTTGAACTTGCTGGTCGTGAAGTGGCAACTGCTGCAGAAGCTCGTGATATATTCGGCCTCACACAGAAGGTTGCACTTAAATAAATAATTATAAGACTAGTAAAATAGAGAAGCGCATTTTTAATAAAAGGTATCCATAGACGTATTAATACTTGGGTTTCTTCTTCCTCAAATAATGTTAAAAAAATTGTATGGCTAGTCTAGGATGCCACGAAAAACCGCAATCTTTAGCGGTTTTTCTTTGCATAAAAATACAACGATTATTTTGGTCTGTAGTTACAATGAATGCTAAATACATGAGTGATAAAATAATTTTAACGAAATTTGTGAATATATTTGAAAGGCGACTAAGAATGAAGAACAAATCTAAAAAAACAACTAATGCTATTATGTGGATATCTATGGTGACTGTTGCTCTTTCGTTTTTCTTGGTGCAGTTTCATAGAAATACACCGAGTGTAATGAGAGATGAATTAATAGATGCATTTAGTATGAATGCAACCTCTTTTGGCCTGTTTAGTTCCATGTATTTTTATCCATACATGTTAGCTCAGATTCCTGTAGGAATGCTTTTGGATTCTGTGGGCCCCAGGAGAACAATAGGATTTTGTAGTGCGCTGGCTGCAGCGGGAGCATTAATCTTCGGGGTTTCTACATCTTATCCTATGGCGTGCATAGGAAGAGTGCTTATAGGGGCAGGCGTTGCAGCGCCGGTTATCAGTACTCAGAAATTCTTAATTAACTGGATTGGTGCCGGAAAAACCGCTAGCTATTATGGCATCTTCAGCTTCTGCGGTAAACTAGGTGGAATGTTTGCTCAGCTTCCGTTGGCATGGCTAGTTGCACATCTTGATTGGAGAGCGGTATTTTTCATTACTGCATCTATAAGTCTTTTTATAGCTGCTCTTTGTTTGTTCGTTGTTAGAGATTCTGAGGAGGAGACTTTAAGTGGAAAAAAAGTGGCAGAAGGGACAAAGCAATCATTTGTGGATTTAATCAGTGCTATGGGACACGTTTTTTCGAATAAATATGTTTGGGGAATGATGGGCGTTATGTTTATCCATCAAGCTTTGTATGGCCTCTTTAGTTCAACGTGGGCAGTTCCTTATCTGCAGGATGTATTTGGCATGGACAAAATCCAGGCATCTGCCTATACAACGTGCATGCTTGTTGGAGCAATGCTGTTTACTTTGATAATCGGTCCTATCTCTGACAGAATTAAGAAGCGTAAAACTGTTGTTGCTGGTGTTTCGATTATTATGGTTATAGTTTGGGGACTGCTTGCTTTTTCAGGAGAGGTTTTGATGAGAACAAATCTTTTGTGGGGAGTGATGTTCCTCATGGGAGCAACCAGTGCGAGTGTTCAAATAATTTTCGCTTACTCTAGGGAAATTAATAATCCTAAGTTTGTTGGCATAGCCGTATCGTCGATAAATATGGTTGGAATGTTAGGAAATGCTCTTTCTCCAACAGTCTTTGGTGCACTCCTGGAGCACTATTCGGTTTCCTATTCAGGCGGTGATTTATATAAAATGGTGTTCATTCCGTGTATCGTTCTATCCGTTGTATCCCTGATTCTTACACTGCTTTCCAGGGAAACTGACTGTCAGAACTGCTACGCTGATATTACTTTAGAAAGTAAAAAAGTTCACAGTGTGGTATACCAGCATAACTAATAAGGAGGAAATTAACATGAAAATTGCAATACTTGGAGCTGGAGCCATAGGTAGTATGCTAGGCATGTTCCTGCAAGAAGGCGGCGCAGACATTAGATTAGTTGATCCTTTCGCAGAACATATGGATAAAATAGCATCGGAAGGATTGATTCTTCATAGTGTGTCAGGAGAGGACAAACAGGTTAAGATGGAAACCTATCATTCGGCAGACGAATGTGGCAAGGTAGATTTAATCATCCTCATGACTAGCGGACTGTTTTCCAGAACTGCACTTTCCATGGCAAGCGCTATGATAGGATCGGATACTCTTATTTGCTCTTGTCAGAATGGCTTTGGTCAGGAAGACGCTATTAAGGAATTCTTTTCTGATGACAAGATTCTTCAGGGGGTATTAGGGTTCTCCAGTGTACTTGTTGCGCCTGGCGAAATCAGAGGAAACATTAATCGTAATCCAGGAAAGGTACATATTTACCTTGGCCCAATGGATATGGAAAAGGGGCCGAAGGAGGTTGCGAAGACACTTGTTGAGTATGCCAAAGCAGGTTCTTTGGTTGCGGAATATGCTGAGGATATTCGACCTCATATTTGGGCAAAGGCAGCTAACAATTGCGCATGCAACGCGCTTTGTGCGGTAACAAGATTAACGCTGGAACAGGTATATGAAGTGCCTGCGGGCAAACATTTACATAACGAAATACTTAGAGAACTCTGCGAGGTTGGTAATGCCAAGGGCGTTCCAATGGACTTTGATAAAATCCTTAAATCTTTTGAGGATATCACATATCCGGGAGTATGCAAGCATTACCCGTCCACGGCTCAGGACATGTTCAAAAGGAAGAAAACAGAAATTGACTTTCTTAATGGAGCAATTGCAAGATATGGAAAGGAAGTTGGTGTTTCCACCCCATATAATGATATGGTTACGTGCCTTTGCAAAATAATAGAAGGCAATTTTGATAATCAGTACCCAATCAATTAGGATGCATCAAATAGTATTGAATGATCATGATGATTATGTATTTTAAATGCAGCGATATATTTGACATTTTGAGGTGAATCTATATTTAACAGCAAGAATGAAACATATATATGTAGGGAGGATAATAGTGTGGAACATAGAATATTGATAGCAGGATTCGGAGGACAAGGTGTGATGGTTGCAGGCCAAATGTTGGCGTATACAGCATGTGACACTACTGATTTAAATGTGACATATTTCCCAGCCTATGGAGTGGAGCAAAGAGGTGGGACTGCCAACTGCACCGTAACTATTTCTGACGAATCTATTGGAGAAGTAAAGTCCGCAGAATACGATTACATGATAATCATGAACGATGATTCAATGGATAAATTTGGAGGCACATTATCCAAAGATGGTCTTTTGATATATAACACCAATGTCGTCAAACAAGAAGTGAAAAGAGATAGTGGGATTACAATCCCTGTTCCCGCGGTTGACATAGCGACCAATGCAGGTAGTGAGAAATCAGCTAATTTGGTTATGACTGGAGTCATCGTTGGAGCAACTGAGATGGTTCCAAAGGAGAATGTAATGGATACTATTCACAAAAAATTGGGAAAGAAAAGACCGGAATTAAATCCCGTAAACGACAAAGCATTTTTGGCAGGATACGAGCTCGGAAAAGCGGCGGTTACAAAAGAATCATGGAAGGAGGCAGAGCAATGAAAAAAGTAGAAGTTTCAAAAGAAATATGCAAAGCGTGTCTCTTTTGTATTCGTGTTTGTCCAAAGAAAATCCTTAAGCAAGGTGAAGAACTAAATAAAAAGGGTCATAGGTATGTAATTACAGATAATCCGGAAAACTGCATCAGCTGTAGGCAATGCGCAGACATCTGCCCCGATGCGGCAATAACGCTTTATAAGTAGAGGGGAGGACGAGATGGAAAGAACTTTTTTAAAGGGTTGTGTGGCGTACGCTGAAGCCGCAGTACGTGCTGGCTGCAGATTCTATGCAGGATATCCCATCACTCCACAAAACGAAATACCAGAGCATATGTCAGTAAGACTTCCGGAAGTGGGAGGACATTTCCTTCAAGCAGAATCAGAAGTGGCGGCGATCAATATGGTATATGGTGCCGCTGCATCTGGAACTAGATCAATGATTTCTTCTTCTAGTTGTGGAATGTCACTCATGTCTGAAGGCATTTCCCATATGTCTGGTGCTGATGTACCGGCGGTTATTGTTTCCGTTCAAAGAGGTGGTCCGGGAGTTGGTGTAATCCAGCCTGCCCAGATGGACTATTTTCAGGCGGTAAAAGCGCATGGAAATGGAGGATTCAGACTTCTCGTCTTTGCTCCTTCAAACACGCAGGAGGCTGTTGACTTAATCTACGCTGCCTTTGACAAGGCAGAAAAATACAGAAAACCGATCCTGATTCTAACAGACGGTGTTCAAGGAACAATGATGGAACCAGTGGTTCTTCCTCCTCAGTTATGCGATGAGGAAGTTGCGGCGAAGAAAGAAGCGCAAATGTATTGGGCAGTTCGTGGCGTAAAAAATGGAGAGAGACATAAAATAGATTCCACTCATCGGCCTGATCATGAAGGCCACAACAAACATGATGCGGACATATACGAAGCATGGAAGAGAGATGAGGTTCTTGTACAGGAATACATGTTGGATGATGCGGAAATAGTTATAGCCTCATACGGAATCTCTGCGAGGGTGGCTCTAACCGCCATCAAAAGACTTAGAGCAGAAGGATATAAGGTCGGCATGATTAGACCGATTTCTCTATTTCCTTTCCCCTTCGATTCATTTAGAAAGCTAGACTTCAATAGAGTTAAGGGCGTGCTAAGTGTAGAGATGTCTATTCCGGCACAATTTGCAGAGGATGTGGACTATGCGCTTCAAGGGAAATGCCATTTAAAGACATGTCTGAGATCCGGTGGAGAAATAATGACCAGTGAATACATCATGGATTCTGTAAGAAGGATGGCAGATGAACTTGGAATCAAGGCAAAATAATAGGAGGTAGTATGGAAGCAATATACGAAAGACCAAAGAGCATCATGGAAGGCGCGATTTCTGGATTTTGTCCGGGGTGCATTCATGCAACTGTGCATAAAATTATAGCAGAGGTTATAGACGAAATGGGTCTTCTCGAGAAGAGTGTTAGGGTTTCAGGAATAGGGTGCTTGGGGAATGGCAACATGTATCAAGCTGGTGACATAATTAATTCCCCGCATGGAAGAGCCTGTGCAGTAGCTTCGGGACTAAAAAGATCTAATCCTAATCTATTTGTCTACACTTATCAAGGGGATGGAGACTTGGCTGCAATAGGACTGGGTGAGACACTTTCCGCTGCAGCAAGAGGCGAAAACTTTCCTATTATTTTTCTTAATAATTCAACCTATGGAATGACGGGTGGACAACTCGCTCCGACGACACTTATAGGAATGGATGCAACAACAACTCCTCATGGGAGGACACCAGAGGAACATGGATATCCAATCCATGTCTGCGAGTTGCTGGATTCCTTAAAAGCGCCTAGGTATTTAGCGAGAGTGACATGTACTACACCAAAAGGTGTGAGGGAAACTAGAAATGCAATTAGAAAGGCCTTTCAAAACGAGGTAGAAGGAAAAGGTTTCTCTCTAGTCGAGGTGCTATGTAACTGTCCAACAAATTGGCATATGACACCACTCGAATCTCTGGATTTCATTAACAATGTCACTAGCCAAGAGTATAAACTAGGGGTAATACGAGATATATAGAACTAGGTGCGCGGAATATGGTTTCTTTGCTACCAAATGACCATTATACTGTCCTAGGCACTTTTTTTCGATATAAAGAACAGAGGCTTGATTTAAGAACAAAAAATGAAGTTTTATTTAGATTGATTGAATTTAGATTGATTGATAAGTAAACTGCTCTGTTATAATATTTAGATGATAACAGTACATCAGGCGATTCCCAGCCAAATTAAGTGGAACTTTAACATCGAGGTGGTCTGTTGACCACCTCTTATTGTGAGGCAATGTAGAAAATTGATGATTTAAAACTACAAGCACCTTAGCCGCACACCTTAATCCGGCACACGGGTGTCTTGGATTGCAGCATCCACGCGGCGCAGCCTATCGAAGTATTCGCGGTGCGCAGTTTCGTATCGCTCATTGAAAACGCTGTCGGCGCCGGAGTGCAGGTAGGTGCTGTAGTCGTGTGGATTTTCCGCCAGCTCCGGATTAACACGCGTAACCGTGGCAAGCCCTATATTCGAGCAAAGGTCGGAGATTCGTTCGATATCCCCGAGCATATCCATGAACTCGGTTCCGGAGATAACGTTGCAAAGCCCCTTGGATAAGCGGTCTGTGTGATTGTCTCTAAGAGCCGCGACCATGTCGTCCACAACTTCTTCAAGCGGTTCAATCTCATAAGCCGCGTCCACGTCGCGCTTCTTAAATGACTGCTCAGCCAGATCTACGATCTTAAAGATGAGTTCTTCCATCACTTCCAATTCCTTAAGCGCATCTTTGGTAAACGGAATCTCACTCGTGTGAAGATCGCGCGCGATGTCAGCGATGTTCTTTGCGTGGTCACCCAATCGCTCAAAGTCAACGACAACCTTGTAGTACTGATTCAGAATCGACACATGCTCAGTAGCCGTTAGATGGGAGGATAGCGTAACCAGGTACTGACTGACCTTGTCCGTCAAAATATCGATATTATCTTCTTCGGCGGCAACCTCGTCGTATTTTCCCTGATCATAATTTCTAACCAAACCGAGGGCTTTCTGCAGGTTTTCCTTTGATGCAACGAAGGTGGTGAGGAGCGCATCGTAACAGCTTCTCAGCGCCAAGGCAGGCGTGCTGAAAAACGTCGGCGAAAGTGCCTCGACCTTGTCGTTGTATTTAAACTCATCCACGGGATCGTCCTTAACGAGCTTAGATCCAAGCTTCAAATAGACCGGGAATAACGGGAAGAGTGCGATGGCACAGGCCAGGTTGAAGATACTGTTGGTGTTTGCAATGTTGCCCGGCGTTGCGACATTGTTCCATATGAAGTCGAGGGCGCCCAGGGATTTCAGAACTGCAACGACAATCAAAACCAGGGCAGACTTGCATAGATTGAACAGGATGTTAATTGCGCCGACTCGCTTTTGATCCGCCTTAGCACCGATGGAGCAGACAATTGCAGTTGTCACGCAGTCGCCCAGATATATGCCGACGATTACGGCGTAAATCGCATTCCAACTCAGCTGACCGGATGCAGAAAAGGCCTGCAGGATACCAACTGCCGCGGATGAGCTTTGCAGGATGAATGCCACGGTCGCGCCGATGATATAACCAATCAAAGGATTGCTCCCCAGCCTTTGGAACAGGCTATCAAAGATACCCGTTTCAGCCAAGGAATCCACTGCGTTTGTCATGTTCATGAGTCCGGAGAAAAGTATACCAAAGCCGATTGCGATGGAGCCGGCGGTCTTGGAATAACTTTTACCGCTGAATCCCATGATGACTATGATTCCGATTATAAGTGCGATGGGCGCAAGCGTAGAAGGTTTGAAGAGCTGGAGCCAACTTCCGCCTGAATCGTCCAGACCGATGAGCCTAATAATCTGACCGGTTACGGTGGTACCGACGTTTGCGCCGATTACGATGCCCAGCGATTGCTTAAGTGAAAGAAGTCCTGCGGCCACCAGACCGGAGGTGATTACGATGGTTGCGGTGGATGATTGAATGATTGCCGTGACGAGAACGCCGAGCAAAAAAGCTTTAATCGGGTTGTTGGTGACTCCCTCCAGGGCACGTTTCAGGGCGCCGGA
>CADBSP010000249.1 GCA_902797405.1 uncultured Eubacteriales bacterium
AAGACTGACATATGGACTCCTTGGGTCGGTTGGAAAACCCAAAAGCTTTGAACGCTTTCTGATACAGGCTAGGTCCTGCATCTCGCATGATGTATACGGTAGGCTTGGCGAAATAAAATGTCCGACTCTCATTGTCGGCGGGACAGAAGACAAAATTGTGACAGGGGAAGCATCAAAGGAAATTGCAGATAGCATCCAAGGAAGCGAACTCTATATGTACGAAGGATTAGGCCACGGTCTTTATGAAGAAGCCAGAGATTTTACTCATAGAGTAGCAGAGTTCTGCAAACGATAACTAAAAAAGTCCTTGACAAATGGTTACGGGGTTACCGCTAAAAAGTATACTGCAGTCCGGAGGTCGCACCTTGTTTTTTTAATCAAGATAAAAAACCATAAAAAACCAGATAAAAAACCAGATAAAAAACCTCACCTCATGTAAAACCTTGTAAAACCTCATGTAAACCCTCATGTAAACCCTTGTAAAACTCTTGTAAAACCTCAAGATAAAAAATCGTGATAATAAATTATCGAAAAACATTAAATAATGCTTGACAAACATAAACTATTGCGATAGAATAAGCTTGAAGTTAATGATAAACATTAAATATTTAATGAAATAACCAGTCGAAGAGGAAACCCAATCAGAATCATTAGAAAAATAGAATTATTTAGAAATAAGCTGTTTGGGCAGGAGGGAAGAACAATGAATGAGTATAACAACAAATTAGAGGTAATTAGAAATCGTTGCCGTACCTCGGCAAAGGTGATGGGGGTTTTAAGAATTTTTACCATCATAGGATTAATAGGTTCGCTAGTGGGAGCAATTATGGGTTTCACCCAAAGAGAGGTCATTAATACGCAACTCGCTGAGCAGGTGGCATCAGGTAAGCTTACAGTCGATAGCCTTAAACTGGGCGGTTCCGGACTTAACTTGGTAATAGACTACGCGAAGGCATTTGAAGAGGGTGATTACGCAAACCCAGTGATTATTAGCTGTATCGTTGCAGTTATCGTGTGCGCGGCAGTTATGGTCATCCTTACGCTTTTCAAGAGGATCTTCACAGAACTCTCAATGGAAGAAACTCCGTTCTCTGAATCTGTTATGGGTCGCCTTAAAACCAGCTTCATCATTATGACAGTGGTATTGACATTATTTGTAGGTATAGGACCTGGTGTAATCGGTGGTCTATTCATGTGGTGCGTCTATTCCATTCTTGATTATGGCAAGGTTCTCCAGACAGAAGTGGACGAAACATTATAGGAGGCTATTATGGGACAGATAATATTAAGATTAGATCGAGTCATGGCAGACCGTAAAATGAGCCTCAAAGAACTATCAGAAAAAGTAGGCGTATCCAACGTAAATCTATCAAAGATGAAAACCGGCAAAATAAGCGCAATCCGTTTTTCAACTTTGGAGGCAATATGCGAGGCCTTGGATTGCCAGCCGGGGGATATACTTGAGTATAAGAAAGAAGGATAGAAATCAAAACCTCAAATAAAGAAAAGACAAATGGCTACTGGATCAGTGAGTAAGAGCATTAGGAGGAAGCATTATGGAATGCCTTATAAAAACCAAAAGACTTGAAATATATGAAGCGTCAGATAAAGACGTGGATGTGATTATTGAAATTGAGTCTCATCCTGAAAACAGGAATTATGTGTGGTTAGGGACTCCAGACGAACATCGTGATGAGATAAAGAGTCCCAATTACCTGTTGCTATTATTTGAAGATACTGATACAGAAACTGAGTGGGATCCCATTAGTAGAGGGTATCCGAATGTGCCTCCTAGCATAAAAGGCTTTGCATTAATCAATCTGAACTATAAGTCTAACATTTTTGAGATAAGAAGAATTGCAATTACTGAGAAAGGTAAGGGCTATGGCAGAGAGTCCATGGAGGGGCTTATCAGGTATGCATTTGAAGAGACTGAGACCAATAGGCTTTGGTTGGATGTATACCCTGACAATATTTCAGGTATAAAACTTTATGAATCACTAGGAATGCATAAAGACGGAGTCCTCCGTCAGAACTACAAAGCCGAGCGCGGTTATTTAGATCAAATTGTTTATTCCATGCTGAGGAGTGAATACAAGAGATATAATAATGAATACAGCGAACCCAACATTTAAAAGGAGGCCTTGACCCAATTGCAGATGTAAACCTTACGAGACACAAAAAACTGTTTAAGAACAAAGATATTATCAATATAGAAAACCTTTGCAATTTGGGAAAATGTGGCTCTGATCTTTTTTGGTTCAGCTGCTTTCCTCTGAAGCTAATGGATTGTGATGGTTCACCTATACGTGCAGTTGCGTGGTTTGAGTAATGAGCTGAATATGATAAAATTTCAGATATTCTCGGGTGTAAAGGTATTTTGACATCAGAAAAAACCTTGAATGTAAAGAACGTTTGATAGACGAGCGCTTAAGGTTTCGATAGTATGAGCTCGTAAGGAGGACAACCAGATGGAACTAGGTAAAAGATTAAAAGAATGCAGAGCAAAATCAGAAATGACGCAGGAAGAATTAGCGGATAAGCTTTATGTTTCCAGGCAAACCATATCTAGTTGGGAAAACGATAAAAGCTATCCGGATATTCACAGTCTTTTAATGATTAGTGATCTGTTTGGTGTCTCGCTTGATTCATTGGTAAAAGGAGATATCGAAATCATGAAAGAAAAGGTCGAACAAACAAAAATCAAAAGCTTCCAGAGGGATAGCAATATCTTTGCGGTGCTGATTATAGTATGCATCGTATCAGCCTTGCCGCTTTATAAGTGGCTAGATATTCTTGGCGGCGCAATATGGCTAATTATAGCTGGCGCAATGATATATTTCGCTTTCA
>CADBSP010000250.1 GCA_902797405.1 uncultured Eubacteriales bacterium
GCAGAAATGTTTTATGTAGTTTTCCTTCGCCTTATCGAGGGATCCTTTGCTCACATCTGTCAAGATATAAATAGGCCTATGTTTCTCTATGGCATTGCCGTTATCTCCGGGCTCCGCCTTTGATTCGTAAAACAGTTCCGATCCGGATTTGCTACCACTATTAACACCTTTTTCGTACAAATACAACGGCAGGTACCCATGGTCGGTACCGATATCTGCCATGCTTTCGCCGGGCAAAATATTATTCGCCATTTCCTGTAATCGCTCGGATAAGACAATCATGAATTCTACGCTTTGTCAAGTTATTATTGCTAAGTTATTATTATTGTTAAGTTTATAAGAGGCAAGCCTTTTACATAATCTATTCGCAACAATGATTATGATTTATTATACAACAAAAAATCGCACATATCTAATAAGAGGACGGTCCCTTTTATCGGGAACCGCCCCTTGCATTACTATCCTTGAATCTATCCTAAATATTCTATTCCAAATAGTCCTTTAGTTTCTTGCTGCGGCTTGGGTGTCTTAGTTTGCGCAATGCCTTTGCTTCAATTTGACGAATACGCTCACGAGTTACGGCGAACTCCTTACCCACCTCTTCCAAGGTGCGTGCGCGTCCGTCTTCCAAGCCAAATCTCAGCTTCAGAACCTTTTGTTCTCTGTCCGTCAAAGTATCCAGAACCTCTACGAGCTGTTCCTTTAGCATTGAAAATGCGGCTGCTTCGGCTGGTGCAGGAACATCATCGTCCGGGATGAAATCACCCAGATGGCTGTCTTCCTCTTCACCGATTGGTGTCTCCAGAGACACCGGTTCCTGGGCAATC
The DNA here is from genome assembly GCA_902797405.1 of uncultured Eubacteriales bacterium. Taxonomy (GTDB): domain Bacteria; phylum Bacillota; class Clostridia; order Peptostreptococcales; family Anaerovoracaceae; genus Eubacterium_B. Next base: position 828 of record CADBSP010000250.1, read on the forward strand.
TTTTGGATTTCACGAACCTTATCCACGGTAATTCCCATTTCCTTAGCAATTTCTTCAGGTAGCGGCTCTCTGCCATAGGTCTGAAGAAGCTGACGGCTGACGCGAATCATTTTGTTTATCGTCTCAACCATGTGTACAGGAATTCTGATTGTCCTGGCCTGGTCAGCAATTGATCTGGTTATAGCCTGTCTAATCCACCAAGTTGCATACGTGGAGAATTTATATCCTTTGCGGTAATCAAATTTATCTACAGCTTTAATTAATCCCAAATTACCCTCTTGGATGAGGTCCAGGAAGGACATTCCGCGACCTACATAGCGCTTGGCAATGCTTACGACCAGCCTTAAATTGGCCTCGCAGAGCACTCTCTTAGCCTCATCGTCCCCATCTTCTATACGCTGAGCTAAATCTATTTCTTCATCAGCGGTCAAGAGAGAGACTTTTCCGATTTCCTTCAGGTACATGCGAACGGGGTCGTCGACTGCCACGCCCTTTGGCACGGTGGCGTCAATGTCTATGGTTCCGTCCTTGTCCAGTACTACGCCGTCGTCTTCAATATCCGTCGGCTCTTCGTCGTCGATCATAAGATCGAATTCTTCGGGCTCTACATCCACGTCGGATTCAATCTCTATGTCCTTGCTCATCAAAGTATCATAGATTTCGTCGACGGAGTTTTTATCCAGGTCAACGGCTTCCATATAGTCTGACATATCGCTGTATGTGAGCTTGTTTCCCTTGGATTTTGCACGATCTTCCAGTTTTCTGACTATTTCATCACGAACCTGATCGACGGTCATACCTTCGTATTCGCCCTGAAGGATTATTGTAGGTTGAGCATCTTTTTCAGGCTCAGATTCTGTAGGTCCAGGAGTCTTTTCTTTAACCTCCTCACTTGATTTTTTTGATGAGTCAGTCAGACTCCTTTTTGGACTTTGGTGCGGCTTTTTTTGTCGGAGTTTCCTTTTTGGCTGCTGGCTTTTTAGCTGCTACTTTCTTGGCTGGAGCTTCCTTCTTAGCAGGTGCTGCTTTCTTGGCTACGGTCTTCGTTGCTGCTTCCTTCTTGGCCGGAGCTGCTTTTTTGGCAGGTGCTGCCTTTGTTGTAGTCTTCTTGGCTGGCGTAGCCTTTGTTGCAGTCTTCTTGGCTGGTGCTGCCTTCTTGGCGACTGTCTTCTTTGCTGCTTCCTTCTTAGCCGGTGCTGCTTTCTTAGCTACTGTCTTCTTTGCTGCTTCCTTCTTAGCTGGAGCTGCTTTAGCTGCTGTCTTCTTAGCCGGTGTAGCCTTTGCTGCTGTCTTCTTAGCTGGTGTAGCCTTTGCTGCTGTCTTCTTAGCCGGTGTTGCCTTTGCTGCTGTCTTCTTAGCCGGTGTTGCCTTTGCTGCTGCCTTCTTAGCAGGTGCTGCCTTTGTTGCTGTCTTCTTAGCAGGTGTAGCCTTTGTTGCAGTCTTCTTAGCTGGTGCAGCTTTCTTGGCTGTGGTTGCCTTCTTTGCTGCAGTTTTCTTTGCCGGTGCTGCCTTTGCTGCAGGTTTCTTCGCAGCAGCCTTCTTGGCTGGTGCTGCTTTCTTTGTTGCTGTCTTAGTTGCCATAGATCAAATTTCCTCCGCTTTCTCTTTCGCTATTTCTTTTTGTAGCTCCATGCTGCGATACATGAGTTTATTCATTTCCTCCGTATCCGCCTCACTTTCGCCAGCATAGCGCAATATATAATTGATTCTCTCGACTTCTTTTTGAAGCCGGTAAATCCGATTCTTTTTTATCAGGCCATCAAAGATTCGCTGGTCATCACCTGATATTATCACGTTTTCCAAAATCGAGTAAACCGTGTTCCTATCCCCATCGTCCAGCTGGTCCAGGAGTTTGCTTATGTCCAAGCTCCCATCGGGTTCCAGCACATCGTTTATGGTTGCTAAAATCCTCTTTCCTGTCTCTGTTTCAATAAGTTCGGGTTTTTCTTCTACCTTTGATATATACTCCTCATTTCGAAGAACTAATCTCAGGACTTCCGCTTCCAGGTGCGTCAC
>CADBSP010000251.1 GCA_902797405.1 uncultured Eubacteriales bacterium
AACTTCTGCTGCGACCACCGCACAATGGAAGGGTAATAGAATTAATATTATCGACACTCCGGGCCACGTAGACTTCACTGTAGAAGTCGAGCGTTCGCTCCGCGTACTGGATGGAGCAGTAACAGTGCTCTGTGCAAAGGGCGGCGTAGAACCTCAATCCGAAACAGTTTGGCGTCAGGCTGAGAAATACCATGTACCCAGAATGATCTTTGTTAATAAGATGGACATAATGGGTGCGGATTTCTACAGGGTGGTTCAAATGGTAAAGGACAGACTGAAAGCAAATGCAGTTCCTGTCCAGCTACCTATCGGAGCAGAGGAAACCTTCGTTGGAATAATTGACCTTATTACAATGAAGGCGGAAATATATCAGGATGAACTCGGTGAGAAATTTGAAATCACAGAGATTCCTGATGACATGAAGGATCAAGCCAAAGAATGGCGCGATAAAATGATTGAGTCTGTCGCTGAGAGCGATGAAGAGCTCATGATGAAATTCCTGGAAGGCGAAGATATCTCCGAGGCAGAGATTAAGGCCACCATCAGAAAGCAGACAATTGCCTGCGAAATGGTGCCGGTGTTCTGTGGCTCAGCTTACAGAAACAAAGGTGTACAGATGATGCTGGACGGAGTTGTGGATTTCATGCCATCACCCTTGGACATTCCGCCTATCAAAGGAATCAATCCATTCAACGGTCAGGAAGACGAGAGAATCGCATCCGACGATGCACCTTTCTCTGCACTGGCATTTAAGATCATGGCTGACCCCTTTGTTGGAAAACTTGCCTTCTTTAGAGTGTATTCAGGAACACTGGAATCAGGTTCCTACGTATATAACTCAACTAAGGAAAAGAAGGGAAGAATCGGCAGAATACTGCAGATGCACGCCAATAAGCGTAACGAAATTGAAAAGGTTTACGCTGGTGATATCGCAGCAGCCGTTGGTCTAAAGGACGTTACAACAGGTGACACCCTTTGCGACGAGAAGAAGGAAATCATTTTGGAATCAATGGAATTCCCTGATCCTGTAATCGAAATCGCAATTGAGCCTAAGACCAAAGCAGGCCAGGAAAAGATGGGCGTTGCTCTATCCAAGTTGGCAGAGGAGGACCCAACCTTTAAGACCTATACGAATGAGGATACTGGTCAGACCATCATCGCCGGAATGGGCGAGCTACACCTGGAAATCATCGTAGATAGACTTCTCCGTGAATTCAAGGTGGAAGCAAATGTAGGTAAGCCTCAGGTTTCCTACAAAGAAACAATCACAACCACTGCCGACGTCGATCACAAGTATGCTAAGCAGTCCGGTGGTCACGGTCAGTACGGTCATGTAAAGATTAAGGTTTATCCAAGACAGCCCGGAGAAGGATTCGAATTCGTCAACTCCATCGTGGGTGGCGCTATTCCTAAGGAATATATCGGACCTATCGAAGAGGGAATCAAGGAAGCCATGGAGACCGGCCCAATTGCGGGTTATCAGGTAGTGGACGTGGGCGTGGAACTGTATGACGGTTCCTATCACGAAGTTGACTCCTCTGAAATGGCCTTTAAAGTAGCCGCATCAATGGCGTTTAGAGAAGCTGTTCAGAAGGCGAAGCCGGTACTCCTGGAGCCAATTTTCAAAGTTGAAGTTACGGTTCCGGATGAATACATGGGAGACGTAATCGGAGATATCAGTTCACGTCGTGGTCGCATCGAAGGTTCAGACATGAACAATGGTGCAGTTGCAATCAGAGGACAGGTGCCTTTGGCAGAAATGTTCGGATATGCAACAGATCTTAGAAGCAGAACCCAGGGACGCGGAGTCTACGTCATGCAATTTGACCACTTTGATAAACTCCCGGATAACCTGGTAGAAAAGATTAACAAGTAATGTGCCTTACGGGCACTAGGATGCGCCTAGGCGCAGGTAGAGTTGCGCGTATGCGCACATTATAGGAGGAAGTAAAATGGCAAAGCAAAAATTCGAAAGAAATAAGCCGCATATCAACATCGGAACAATCGGCCACGTAGACCATGGTAAGACAACTCTGACAGCAGCAATCACTTCAGTACTGCACCAGAGATATAACCTGGGAGAAGACGTAGCATTCGACCAGATCGATAAGGCTCCGGAAGAAAAGGAAAGA
>CADBSP010000252.1 GCA_902797405.1 uncultured Eubacteriales bacterium
AAAAACAGGGCATGCCCATGGGCATCATCAAAAAAATGGCCTCCGCCCACGAAATCAAAACTTTGATTCTTTGAGAATCGTGGGCATCGATGAAAAAAATAGACATGCCCATGGGCATCATCAAAAAAATGGCCTCCGCCCACGAAATCAAAGCTTTGATTCTTTGAGAATCGTGGGCATCGATGAAAAAAATAGGTATGCCCATGGGCATCTCTTTGTATTTCAAAGGGGGTCGGAATGTCCGACCCCCTTGGTGTTCTTTAGATATTTGTATTGTGTCCAGCAGTGTTTCACTGCGGCTTATTTGTCCGCAGTTGTTCTTCTGATTGCACCAGCTGTGAGGAACATGAATCCTATTCCTCCAAGGATAATTGCCGGAATCCATGGAACTCCTGTCTGAGGGAGTTTTGGTACTCCCGGAGTCCTTGGAACGTTTGGCGGATTATCCGGTGGTGTCGGTGGGGTTTCAGGTGGATTCTCTGGCGGATTATCCGGCGGCGATGGCGGATTGGCTGTGTTCGTAATCGACACAACGCCATTTTCCTTGATAATCGCTACGGTATATCCATTAGGAACTTCCTTCTCAGTTACCGTATATACCTTGTCATCATCCAGATCAGTCCATCTGTACTGCCAACCGTTGTCCTTGTTCAGCTCAACGGTATCAATTACCTGTCCGTCACATACGAGCTCTACCTCTATGGACACCGGTCGTGTTTCCGGAACTTCCGCAGTTTCTACCGCACCGTCGTCCCAAATCTTCACAACCTGGATTGCAGCAGTCCCCGGAATCTCAGGCGGAGTATCTGGTGGTGGCGGATTGTCCGGCGGATTATCCGGCGGTGGCGGGTTGTCTGGTGGCGGCGGATTGTCCGGCGGATTGTCCGGTGGTGGTGGGTTGTCTGGTGGCGGTGGATTGTCCGGCGGAGTTTCAGGCTCTGTCTCCGACAGATACTTCGGCGCAAACTCAGATCCGTTTACCCATGCATCATTAACATCCTTATAAGGAGCAGTCACCATAGCCACATTCACAGAATAAGTAGTTCTGTCAACCTTGTAAGCCTCTGGACCTGTAATCAGGTAGAGACCCGGCTCAACCTCTCCGAAAGAAGCAACACCGTTACCATCAGTAGTTGCCGTATAATCCGGTGTTACACCATCTCTGGCAATATACGCAGCCAAGGTACTTCCAATAGTTCTCCAGGTAGCCTGGTCTTGTATGCCGTTGAAATCCACAGCATATACAGTGAAAGCATCCTCGACTGTAAACCTTGCATTGGCATCCATAGACGCAACCTTATAGGCATGCATCTCGATGCCAGATACCGTGCTTGCGGCTCCGGTGAACCTCGCAGTAAGTGTCACGGGTTCATCCCCGAACCCGGCTTCATCAGCATATACGGGAGCAAGGCCAAAGGCCCCCAGAGCGGCAACCATCACCAAGGTCAGCAAAAATGCCGCCACTCTCCTTTTGGTTGTACTTGCTTTCTTAAGCATAATGCCTCCAATCTTTACTCTAAGTCTATCCTTAAAGTCGGCTCCAGCTTTTGAGCCTCTATTGTTCCAATTTCTATCAAAACACTCGCTTCCGCTCGTTAGCATCCAGTCGAGCACTCGTTAACATTTATTTCTTTTTATTCTTCGTATACTTGCCTTCATACAAATCCTGAAGGTGTATGTCTGCCATGCTCTCCATCATCAAACGCTCCTGCTCGCGGGTAAGGGCAGCTTTTCTTCTCTTTGGTCTAAACATGGTTATAATGAAGAGAATCGCCAAAACCGGTGCGGCCAGGAGAATCGCTACGACAGCTGGCTTATACTGTGTAGCATTTGCCTGAATCCTGTATACGAATCTCTCTGCGTCCTGAGTGGATACCCTGCGTCCACGAACCAGCAGTCTGTGAGAGTTGATTCCATAAGGCGTGCAGGTAACCAGCGTGCAGTAGTCCATTCCCTTTTCTAATGTGAGTGAGGATAGATCCTCGGGAAGTACTACTCTGATCTGGTCCACTACATATATAAGCAGGTTGTTATATATGTTGAGAGCAAAGGTATCGCCCTCTTTTAATTTATCTAGGTCTGTAAATAGTTTGGATGAAGGAAGTCCTCTGTGTCCAGAAACAACACAGTGCGATGCGTCTTCCGGATCCGTTACGATTCCCAAATCGTCATCAAAGGATTTCGCACCTACCGGTAGGCTAGTGCCTTCTAGGTGACCGATACCAATTTGAAGAACTGTTTCGTCTGTACCATGGTAAATAGGGAGAGTTACATCAAGGCTGTTAATTTCTATGTAGCCCATGATGCCCCCTGCTGATATATTTAGTTCTGAATTATACCTTGATTTTTGTTCTGGCGATAAAACCCATCCTATACTTCCTTTATTTGCAACTTCAGCATTATAATCTCTTGCACTAGCAATGGCCGCATTAACCGCCTCGACATCAATCTGCTCTAACTCCGCCATATATTGATCCACTGCCCTTGATTGCCTAGAACTGTTCCACCAGTTAGCAAAGGTCGGATACAACAAAAGACCTATTCCAACTATCAGTACGATAGAGAGGAGTATGGTCAGGAAGTTTCTGGCTAACCAGGAGCGCTGTTTCTTAGGCTTCTTAGTACCAGCAATATTCTTTTCTACTACGGCACTGGACATAGGCGCCCCCTCTCTATAATAGCAGTTCTAAACACATCTGAGAGACTGCCTAACTCTTTAGTCACTATCGTTATAGATGTGTTCACAAGTCCTATTACAGTCCCTTGGGGAGCCCATATGGACTCCCCAAGTTATATTTTAGCTTAATAGAATTG
>CADBSP010000253.1 GCA_902797405.1 uncultured Eubacteriales bacterium
CTGGACGATAGATCCGGCACGTGAAGTGATGGCCGACTACGATACAGTGATTACCGGCGACACAACTCTTTACGCCAAATGGAGGGGGCCTGCGAGGGAAGTAATAGAGCAGGTTGAGTTATATATCACGCCTAAGATTGGCGACTCGATACCGGACGCCCCATTCGTAGTGGAGAATCCGGCATCAACGGTGACGCTGGAGGCCTTGGGTGTGGCGGTGCCACCGGAGCTAGAGAGTAAGTATCGAGTGATCTGGGGCATGTGGTATCCGGAGGAACTTACAGATACACATTTTACAGCCGGCCATAGCTACCGACTGGATCTGATGCTGGAAGCCTTGGATCCGGACAGCGTCTTCAAGGGGGTCAATGCGTCCGTCCAAACAGGCTATGATCCTGCCAATCTTTTCACAGCAATCGTGAATGGGAATACTTACTTTAATCCTAATAATGCACAAGGTGCAGTGGGTAACAAAGCGATGTTCCGCTATGCTGTGACACTGAATAAGCCCACCTTAAGTGTGTCGGTGGAGGGCGGAACTGCGAATCCGACGGCCGTGGCGCAGGGCGAGACAGTCGCGCTGACCGCAACGGTCCCCGACGGGCACCTGTTCAAGGAATGGCAGGTCGTCAGTGGGGATGTGGAGCTGATTGATAAAACTCAACCGAAAACCGTCTTTGAGGCCGGTGCTGAAGACGTAAGTGTGCGAGCACTCTTTGTTAAGCAGACGAAGCTGGCTCTCACTGTTGCACCGGATCCCTGTGTAACTGGTGAGAAAGCTATGCTGACCGGCCAAGTGGAGGACGTGAACGATAACCCGACGCAGGCCTCCGGAACGGTAGAGGTCCTTTTGGAAGGGAAGCAGTATACTGCATCGGTTAAGCAAGGGCGCTTCAGCTGCGAGGTACCTGCCGGCACAGAAGAGAAAATATGCAATCTGATTGTTATGTACAGCGGAGATGATCAGCACTCTTCGGCTACCGCATTTACGTTGATGGAGGTCGAAGCACCGACACCTGTCACAGTCACCGTCCAGGCCGATCCTGCAAGCGGCGGTACAGTCACCGGTGGTGGCACGTATCAAGCGGGAAAGAGCGCCACCGTCAAGGCTACGGCCAATGAAGGTTATTACTTTGTCGGATGGTTTAACGGTTTGTCTCCGGTCAGTGAAGAAGCGGAATATATCTTTGATGTCACGGAGAATGTCACGCTGACGGCAAAGTTTGCGAACATGATAGACTGCAAGGTCTTCATTGCCAATAATCAGGAGTACGCAACGGGAGGAAACGGTTACTATGTGCAGTTATACAGACTGCCTACAGAGCCGGGCGTTAAGTTTACACTTCCTGAAAATACACAGTTTACACCAAAGGAGGATTACGATTTTATCGGCTGGAAATACGGGGAGGACGAAACCCTCTACAAGCCCGGCGAGACGATTACGCTGACCAACAGATACTTCATGGGGCAGAACGAGGGCTGCGGCACCATCTTTGCCATCTTCGGCAAGAGACAAACCTTCACAGTGAATTTTACGGCTATCGATCAGGATAGTGCGTTCGGAAATATAGATGCAAGTAAGATTAATTCATTCATGCCATCTGTGGATATAAAAGAGAAACGTGCCGGAGAGGGTGTCTTCTATACATTGCCGCAGCCTGGGTTTACGTTTACCGAAGACGACTGGATTTTTACGTTTTATAGAGTTGGACCCATACCTAAAGAGTATCAGCCAGGAGATATCGTCAGTTCCAATTGGGTGTATGCAAATAATACTATTCCGATATTAGTATATTATACGACTAGAGAGACATATCGCATTGACGTCACTACGGATGGAAAAGGTACAGCAAAAGCGAATGTGCCTTATACGACAGCATACGGAAGCTGTCATCTCACGGCAACGCCAAACAGTGGTTACCGGTTTAAAGAATGGGAACTTGTTTCCGGAAATGCGACATTTGAAGATATAACAGATCCTGCGACTGGCGAACTTGTTATCAACGGCAAACTAAGCCCAACAGCCGAAATTAGAATCACCAATGAGGATGTGGAGATTAAGGCACACTTTGAGGCCGATACTGGCATCGTCCACACCATCACCGAGGCAGACTTCACGCTGCCCACTGAAACCAAGACCTACAATGCAAGAGAGCATACACAGGAAATCACTTCTAACTGGCTGCAGGAGGGCATAGATTATGAGGTCGAGTACGCGTCTAATATCAACGTCGGAACAGCCAGCTACACCGTCAAGGGCAAAGGCAACTTCACTGGCACCATCACGAAACAGTTTACCATCAAGAAGGCAAATCCAACAGTCACCGGCCTATCTGTGGCCGACCCGGTAACGGTGTATGATAACACCGCCATCGGGGACATCGTCCTGGACTTCACGGATAACCCCAGCGGCGGCTCCATCAAACTGGACGACGGACAGACTCTCACTATCGGCACCAAGGACTATAACTGGACATACACGCCGGCGGATACGGACAATTACAACACCGTCAAAGGCAAGGTGAGCATTACGGTGGAGGAAGTAGAAAATCCACCGCAACCGTCGGAACCTTCGGAACCATCGACACCATCAGAACCATCGCAACCGTCGGAACCTACAGATCCAACAGATCCCCCGCAGCCGTCGGAACCTAAAGAACCATCGTCACCGCTGACCAAACATACTGTGACATATAACGTGGTGAACGGTACCTGGGCGGACGCTACGACGACACCAAAGACAGAGGAAGTCGAAGACGGCGAGAATCCTGCGCAGGTTCCGACGGGCATGCTCCCGGCTGAAAACTACGAAGGCGGCACGTGGGATCCTGATCCGAATGATGCGAAGATAACGGATACCGCGAGCTTCACCTATACATTTACAGAGAA
>CADBSP010000254.1 GCA_902797405.1 uncultured Eubacteriales bacterium
CTGCGTCGATTGCCTTCTTAGCCTGAGCGATTGCGATTGGGCCCTGAGCCATAACCATTCTGGCAACCTTTTCAGCTTCTGCCATGAGTTCTTCTAATGGAACTACCTTCTCTACCAGGCCGATTCTGTGAGCTTCTTTGCCGTCGATCTTATCATTGCTCATGATGAGATACTTAGCCATGCCCTTTCCTACCAGCTTAGCCATTCTGATTGTTCCGCCGAATCCAGGAATGATTCCGAGACCTACTTCAGGCTGACCAAAGATAGCTGTTTCTGCAGCGATTCTAATGTCGCATGCCATTGCCAATTCACATCCACCACCGAGAGCAAAGCCATTAACTGCAGCGATTACTGCCTTTGGTGTAGATTCAATCATATTCATTGTGCGGTGGCCTCTTGCCATCATGTCACGTCCTTCAATTGCGGACATGGATACCATCTGAGAAATATCTGCACCTGCAACAAATGCGCGTCCTTCACCTGTCAGAATTACTGCCTTAACTTCATCATCTTTTCCAATTGCTTCAAAGCAATTATAGAGCTCATCCAGTACTTCTGTATTCAATGCGTTAAGTGATTTCGGTCTATTTACTGTTACGACAGCCAGACCATCATTTACTTCATACTTTAATGTGTTGTACATAGCAGATTTCCTTTCTTTTACTATAAAAAATATCCGCACACGAAGAATTTAGATCTTTAACCCCTCGTCCCACGGATCAACTTACCTGTTATTAATTTATCATTTTTTACATTAATTTGCAACAAAAATCCAACCCGATTCACTTCACCATGAAACAGATTAAGGCTCAAAAAGAACAGATTTAATACCGCTAAAAAAAGATTCTAGTACAGCAAAGGACTCACTCTAGTACAGCAAAGGACGGCTCACATGGAACCGTCCTCGCTGAATAGTTATAGTATTGATTTTTGTAAATAGTTTATTGGATTTACAAGTTCAATCAAGAATTAGTTGTTAGTTCTTTTTCTTCTAGCCATTACTGTCAAGCTGAGGCCTGCCAGTGCGATCATCGAGAACCAAAGTGCAGCGTTGCTGTCATCACCTGTTTTAGGAACATCACCAGGTGTATTCGGAATGTATGGAGGTGTATCCCCAGGTGTGTTCGGAATATCCGGTGGTGTCGGCGGAGTCTCCGGTGTTGGTGGAGTCTCCGGTGTCGGTGGTGTTGGCGGAGTCTCTGGTGGAGTTTCAGGTTCATCAGGCGGATTGTCTCCCGGTGTATCTGGAACTTCTGGTGGTGTCTCCGGTGGTGTTTCTGGTTCTTCAGGTGGATTCTCGCCAGGTGTATCCGGAACCTCTGGCGGATTCTCCGGTGTCGGAGGTACATCCGGTGTTGGCGGAGTATCCGGTGTCGGAGGTGTATCCGGTGTTGGCGGAGTATCCGGTGTCGGAGGTGTATCCGGTGTTGGCGGTGTATCCGGTGTCGGAGGTACATCCGGCTTATCTTCCGGAGCATCCTTCAGAATCACGTGATTACCGTCCAAAACTTCGATTTCACCGCCGTTATCAACTGTCGTAGTAACTAGTTCCACTGTACCATCTTCCTTGACGATAAAGGTCATTTCGGTAGTTACAGTCTTAAAACCTTCAGGAGCTACAACTTCAGTCATTACATACTTGCCAGGCTCTAGTTCTAACTTGTGTGCTTCGTCAGTGGATATCCATTCATCGACCAGGTTTCCGTTTTCATCAACTACTTTGATTGTTGCTCCAGGAAGTTCCTTTCCACCAAGGTCTGTCTTGGAAATTAGTACCGGAATCTTGTTGTACTTATTGACGAATGTTACGCTTCCACCTTCGTATTCAACTTTTGCTTCCAGAATAATTGTGTCGTTAACTGCTTCTGCTTCTTCTGTAGCTTCATCTGTTGCCTCATAATCCTCAGCTGTCTCTTCTGTAGTTTCTTCAGCGGCATCGGCATCCTTAGCTACTTCTTCTGTGGCTTCTTCACTTGTCTCTTCTGTTGCTTCTTCTTTTTCTTCTGTAGCTTCTTCAGTTGCCTCAGCTTCCTCAGCTGTCTCTTCTGTAGTTTCTTCTGTTGCTTCAGCTTCTTCAGTTGTCTCTTCTGTTTCTTCTTCGGTTGCCTCAGTTTCTTCAGCGTTTTCTTCTGCAGTTTCTTCAGTTGCCTCAGCTTCTTCAACAGTTACTTCTGGTGTGACATCAGTTACGGTTACAGTTACTTTGAATGTATTCTCATCGTAATCGATGTTGGCCTTATCACCCTTTACTTCTCTCAATGTATAAGTGTATACGCCTTCCTCACTGTAGCTGAGTGGTGCAAATTTGATGTTTCCATCCTTGTCATTTGTTGCTCTTGCTACGACTTCATCGTTCTCATCAACGAGTTCGAATACATATTCATCACCAACTAACTCTTTGCCTTCCTGAACCTTCTTGGCTTCTACAGTTGCTTCAACCTTACCGGGCTTCATTGGGGCATCCTTGAGGATGATGTGGTTAATATCTAGAACTTCGATTTCACCACCGTTATTCACTTCTGCGGTCAGAAGCTCAACTGAGCCATCTTTGTTGACTACGAATTTGATTGTGGTTGTTACTGTCTGGAATCCCTTAGGTGCAACTACCTCGATCATTTCGTATTCGCCAGGTGTGAGTTCGAGTACATGAACCTTCTCTTCTTCAGATGATGTCCATGTTTCTTCAAAGTCCTTGCCTGTAACTTTGATCTTTGCTCCAGGTATCTCTTCTCCTTCAAGGTCAGTCTTGGAGAATTTTACAGGATACTTCTTAGGCATATCCTCGATTACGATGTGATCCGGCCCCATGAGGTTTACAGCACCTTCTTCAGGGGTAATCTCCGTAGCGTTTTCGAGTCTAACATTGCCATTTTCATCAACTGTGAATTCGATGATTGTTGTAATAGCCTGGAATCCTTCCGGTGCATTTACTTCTTCTAACACGTATCTGCCCGGTGTGAGCTTAACCTTATGTGGTTCTTCTCCGGATGTCCAATTATCAATAACGTTTCCATCTTCATCTCTAAGTTCGATTACTGCACCAGGAAGCTCACTTCCATAACCTTCAGTCATATCCACCTTAGAAATCTCGATTGGGAATGTTGGTGGAGGTACAACCGTTACAGTGTTGGATTCGTCATTGTATGTCGGTGTCGAATTCTCTTCCTTTACAGGATTTCCGTTTTCGTCGCGGACAATATTGCCGTTCTCATCAACCAAAACCTTCTTAACACCGATAACGTATTTTGCCTTGTTAGGAACGCCTGCATGATTCTCTGTTGAATCAAGCGGTGCATTTCCGATATTGGCTTCTGCTCTGTTTTCTGCTGCGTTTGCATCAATTGTCACAGCAGCTGCATCAGCTTCTTCTGCAGTTTCTACATCGAGCTGAGCCTTAAATGTAACCTTTACCCAGTGTCCACGATTTGCTGTTGCATCTGGAATGGATACTGTCAAAGTCTTACCGGATACTGCGCATTCAGCATTTTCTACTACTGTTCCTTCATTAAGAAGTACTGAGGCATCTGTGCTTACAGATTCACCAGCGATATTGTTTGCAACCTTGTGGTTAACTTCCTCGCCAAGGTCTACTACAGCGAATTCAGGGTTCTCTGCAAACTTAATCTTTTCATTGAGCTCATCTGTAATAGTTACAGTATCAGCGTCCTTTGTTACGTAAGCGATAATGTCATATGTAAATACTTCATTGAGTTCAACAGTCTTATGAACTGCCTTATTTACATACTTTTCGATTTCCGGTGTCTCACCTGGTGGAGTCGGCTTGTTTGTGATAGTTGTTGTTTCAATTCCGTCTACTGTATTTTTTGATTCTGAGACCTTATCAAAACCTTCGATTACTTCTTCGACTACCTTATAGGTTACTCCCTCGAGTTTTGGTTGTTCAGCAAATGTAGTACTTGTCTTTTCTGCATTTAGTTCAATTGTATCAACAATTGTTTCTTTACCATTTGCAACCTTCACGAGGTTAAACTTAACCGTTAC
>CADBSP010000255.1 GCA_902797405.1 uncultured Eubacteriales bacterium
ACACGCCAGCAGCACCGAATTTACCAGCAAAGAGCTGGAGGTTCTAAAAGAACTCATGAGCGGGGACAGCAATCAGGAGATAGCGGACAGGCTTTGCATTTCCATAAGTACACTAAAGACGCATATCCAGCATCTTCAGGACAAAACAGGATTCAGAAACCGCACGGAACTGGCGGTTCGTGCCCGTGAAATTGGTCTGGTTATAAACGACGACGCGGTTGCCGAATAATTTGACGTGCATAAAGTCGGGCAACAATCCGGGCATCGATTCAGGCATCAAAAGTTCATAACCCATTAGGAGCAAATATGGCAAAAGGGAACAAACCGGTAAATAAGAATAAGGAACTAAAAAAGCTGAACAGGGGAGAACTCCTGACCATGCTTATTTCCATTACCCAAAGATGCGATGAATTGGAGGCAGAACTGGAAGAAGCCAATAAGAAACTGGAGGACAGATCAATCGTGCTGAACAACTCCGGAACCATGGCAGAAGCCGCCATGATGCTTAATGGTGTCATGGAAGCGGTTGATAAAGCCAGCGCTCAGTACGTAGAAAACCTTCAGCGCATGTATGGAAATCCCGACGACGGTGCCCAGGCCATGATTAATAGAACCAGGGAGCAATGCAGCAGAATAGAAAGCGAAACCAAGGTACGCTGCACGGAAATGATAGAACATGCCAAAGCGGAATCCCAGGCATATTGGGACAACGTTTATGCTAAAATTCAGCAGTATAGCGCAATTGTTGAGCAGCTAAAAGCAAAAGCCACTCCAGTGGAAAAGGAATAGCATACAGTAATCAATCGTTTAATCACGTGCATGAAGGCAAATAAATGCAAATAAATGCAAATGAATGCAAATAGACTCAGGTATGGGGGATAAAAAGCCAAATGAGTGACAATACCGGAAATGCTGCAAATACAGCAAGCGCAGGCTCTGCCCGCAGGTTCAGCGTAGAGGAGCTTCAACGCGAACTGAAGCGCGAACAAAGGCGTAAGCAGTACAGCAGTACCACCAGAAATACCATATACGTAATGATTGTCGTGGCGGCCATAGCTATTCTGGTTGCTACTCTTTGGATGCCGGTTCTAAGGATTTACGGTACCTCCATGACGCCGACCTTAGATGAAGGAAACATTGTTTTGTCCCTAAGAGGTGCGGATTTCCAAACGGGCGATATAGTAGGCTTCTACTATGAAAACAAGCTTCTGATAAAACGTTGTATCGCAGGACCATCCGACTGGGTGGATATGGACGAAGAAGGGAACGTCTTTGTTAACGGTGAAATGATAGACGAACCCTATATTGATGAGAAGGCCTACGGAGATGTGACCATCGCCTTCCCATATCAGGTTCCGGAAGGAAGATACTTCGTAATGGGTGACCATAGATCCACCTCCGCCGACTCCAGACTGGCAATCATAGGATGCGTTGCAGAGGAACAAATCGTCGGAAAGATAGTATTCCGAATACTCCCCTTCGATGGGTTCGGGAAGATAGAATAGATACATAAGAGAATAGATACAGAACAAAATCGATTATGGCGGCTCCACAACGGAGCCGTTTTAGTATTCTAAAACAAGTAGTGTTACTTTGATGAGTCTCAGAGTTATTTATCCATCCCATTTTTGTGGGCGGAGGCCATTTTTTTGACGATGCCCATGGGCATGTCCCTTTTTTTCGTAGATGCCCACGATTCTTAAAGATTCAAAGCATTGATTTCGTGGGCGGAGGCCTTTTTTTTGGCGATGCCCATGGGCATGCCGGTTTTTTTCCTCCATGCCCACGATTCTCAAGATTTATAATTGGCAACTTCAATCTTATGAATGGATTTCTTAACTGAATATGATGCAGAGTGGACATATGAACTCTTTAGAGAAGAGGATGTCCTACCTGCTCAGAATAACGGTAAAATATGTCTGTGACTATAACGACATTTTTGTGCTACTAAAATGTTATAAATCATGTATTTTTCAACGTTAAATGGGCATCTAACAGTAAAAAATCATACTTTTGGTTGATACAGTGAATAGGGTGGTTGGTTAAAATTTTAGTGTAATAAAAATTCTTATTACACGAACCTGTTATCAGGTTCAAAAGTGAGGGGGAGCTCACAAGAGAATACTGCTAAAACAGTAGGCCAAAAGAGTTTTTCTGCCCCTTGAAACGGGACAATCCGGTTGACGAACCGAATTCCCGCGTAAGACGGCAGATTTTTTTTAAAGGGATAACGCCTACTGAATGCAAAGAAGAAATATATAGAGAACAATAAGGAGAAATTAAATGAGAACTGACCACTTAGAAAAGAACTCCAAACAGATTACCATTAGGAAGCTTTGGCGTAAGAGGTGGATGAGAGCGGTAAGCATGCTTGCCGCAGTTACTGTTTTTTGCACCACCTACGCTTTGATACTGCCGGCAATCACCATAAATGCCGACGTACATTGCGGTAAGGAGGAACACGAACACACTGATGCATGCTATGCTAGTGAGCTTATTTGCGGTCTGGAAGAGGGCCAAATCCCTGAAGGCGAGGAAGAAATAGCTGCCGAGCCGGTAACAGAAACAACTATCGAAAAAGTCCTTGTGGATGCTGGTCACACCCACACGGAAGCTTGCTATGAAGCAGAACAGGTTCTCATTTGCGAAAATACAGAAGAAGATCACGAACACGACGAATCTTGCTATGAAATGCAGGAAACTTTAATCTGCGGCGAAGAAGAAAGAGAAGCCGTATATGAAGAAAAGGAAGTAGAAGTTGTAGTAGAAGCAACAGAGGAAGCAAAGGAAGAAACAGCTACAGGTCACGTACACACAAAGGAATGCTATAAGAAGGAACTCACATGCGAGAAGGAAGAGCATAAGCATGGTGACGAATGCTTTGCTGACAAGAATGCAGACCTGGAGACATCCGAGATTTGGGAAAGAACACTTCCGCTTAAGTCCAACCTGAAGGAAGAGTGGAAAGAAGACACCCTCGCAATAGCAAAGAGCCAGCTGGGCTACAAGGAAAGCAGCCTCAACTATATCGTTACAGAAGATGGCGAGCATAAGGGATACAACCGTTATGGCCAGATGTTTGGAAATGCCTATGGCGACTGGTGCGCCATGTTTTTGCAGTTCTGCATGCACTATGCAGACGTTGATGAAAGAGTCATGGAAGGAAATCCTTCCGTGCCACTTTGGGTAGAGGAAGCAAAGGAAAACAAGAACTTCTTCGAACTCGGAGATAAGATTATCGTTGAGGAAGAAGTAGAAGTAAAAGACGGCGAAGAAACAAAGAAAGAAATCAAGGAAGTAGAAAAAGAATTCGAACCACAGCCATCCGACATCATCTTCTTCGAATGGGAAGGAGACGAATCCCCGGATCACGTAGGTATCGTAGACGAAATTAAGAAGAACGACGACGATGAAATCACAATCATTGTAACCATAGAAGGAAACTCTCAGAACGAAGTAAGAAGAAACACTTACAAGATTGACGACGAGCATATCTTCGGATTCTCCAGAATTCCGGATAAGATGACTGAAGAAGAAATCGAAGAGATTCTGGAAGAGAGAGAAGCTGTAAAGCAGGAAGCTAAGGAAGCTGAAGAAGCCGCAGCAGAAGAAGCAAAGAACGCAAATAAGAAGCAGTATATCGGCGTAGACTGAACCCTGGTATCTGAAGGCGAAGACTACACCATCGAGGTTAGCTATACAGCTGAAGCAGGAATCCCTGAAA
>CADBSP010000256.1 GCA_902797405.1 uncultured Eubacteriales bacterium
AAACGCTTTTTGTCGCAGAGGAAGTCAACTTCCAGGGAATATGGATCCTTATTTCTATCCACGTAGCCGAGGTCCTGAGGAAGTCCCTGGTTGTAGATGAATCTACCAACTGTGGATTCAACGAGCTGACCCTTTTTATCATTATCGCCGTTGAACATTCTCACCTTTACTCTGGCGTGAATACCTACGATGCCGTCCTGATATGCCATGAGCATTTCGTTAAGATCGGTAAAGACCTTATCATCTCCCTGTTCCGGAATGCGCTCAACGATTACGCTGCTATCGGTTGCCGGAGATGGCTTGGTGAATTCATCCATCTCATAGCGAACGTGTTCCTGACCACCCTCTAACCAGGTAATCTTCTTTGTTCCCGGATAAGTTAGGTAGTATGCACCCAGAATCATATCCTGTGTCGGTGCTGTAATCGGGGAACCGTCCTTTGGTGCCAGGATGTTGTTCACTGACAACATCAGGAATCTGGCTTCTGCCTGGGCTTCTACGGATAGTGGCACGTGAACCGCCATCTGGTCTCCGTCGAAGTCAGCGTTGAACGGGGTACATACCAGCGGATGGAGCTTGATAGCCTTACCTTCTACCAGTACAGGCTCAAAGGCCTGGATACCCAATCTGTGGAGAGTCGGAGCACGGTTCAGCATTACAGGGTGCTCTTTGATTACTTCTTCAAGCACGTCCCATACTTCCGGCTTAACCTTTTCTACCATGGACTTGGCGTTCTTTATGTTGTGAGCATAACCCTGCTCCACCAATTCCTTCATGATGAAAGGCTTAAAGAGTTCCAGCGCCATCTTCTTAGGTAGTCCGCACTGATAGAACTTTAGTTCAGGTCCTACTACGATTACGGAACGTCCTGAATAGTCAACACGCTTACCCAGGAGGTTTTGACGGAAGCGGCCCTGCTTACCTTTCAGCATATCTGAGAGGGACTTAAGAGGTCTGGATCCCGGTCCTGTGACAGCACGTCCGCGACGGCCGTTATCTATCAGGGAGTCCACAGCTTCCTGTAGCATTCTCTTTTCGTTTCTGACGATGATGTCAGGTTCTCCAAGTTCTATAAGTCTCTTCAGTCTGTTGTTTCTGTTTATTACTCTTCTATAGAGGTCGTTTAGGTCGGATGTTGCGAATCTGCCACCATCGAGCTGAACCATAGGTCTTAGATCGGGTGGGATTACCGGCACAACCTCCAGCACCATCCACTCAGGACGGTTTCCGGAAAGTCTGAGTGCTTCAACAACTTCCAGACGTCTTATTATACGAACTCTCTTCTGTCCGCTGGCATCTACCAGAGCTTCTCTAAGTTCAGCGGAAAGCTCATCCAGGTTGATGTCTTCCAGAAGCTTGCGAATGGATTCTGCACCCATTCCTGCCTTAAATCTGGTGCCGTATACTTCTTTTGCTTCTCTATATTGAACCTCGGAGAGGATTTCCTTATATTGAAGGTCTGTGTCTCCGGGATCCGTTACGATGTATGAAGCGAAGTAGAGAACCTTCTCCAGATTTCTGGGAGTGATGTCCAACATTAGACCCATTCTGGAAGGTATGCCCTTAAAATACCAGATATGTGATACAGGAGCGGCAAGCTCTATGTGACCCATTCTCTCACGTCTAACTTTTGCCTTGGTTACTTCTACTCCGCAGCGATCGCAGACGATTCCTCTATATCTTATTCTCTTATATTTTCCGCAGTGGCATTCCCAGTCCTTCATAGGTCCAAAGATTACCTCGCAGAAAAGGCCGTCTCTTTCCGGTTTAAGAGTACGGTAGTTGATGGTCTCAGGTTTGGTTACCTCACCATGTGACCACTCTAAAATCTTTTCTGTGGATGCCAGTTTAATCTGCAGGGAGTCGAAATGGTTCAACTCGTTGATATTATGCTTTCTAGCTTTGTTCTTTACACCTTCAGCCATATATCTTGCCCCCTTTCTACTCTACATCTGCAGCATCTACTGCATCAGCTACATCCATTCTATCAAAGGAATCATCTGCAGAATCTGTGACGCTGAATCCTGCACTTTCGAATGCGGATACGTCCTCCATTCTTTCTTCTTCCTTTAACATTGCATTTATTGTGGTAGGTTCATCATATTCCGATGTTTCCTTCAGCTCTATTTCTCCGCTGCCCTCAGCCAGCACTCTTACGTCCAGAGCCAGGGACTGCATTTCTTTTATGAGAACCTTGAAGGATTCTGGGATTCCCGGTTTCGGAATATTGTCACCCTTTACGATGGCTTCATAGGTCTGTACACGGCCTACGATGTCATCGGATTTTACTGTCAGGATTTCCTGGAGTGTGTATGCTGCGCCGTATGCTTCCAGAGCCCATACTTCCATTTCACCGAATCTCTGTCCGCCGAACTGAGCCTTACCACCCAGCGGCTGCTGAGTTACCAGTGAGTAAGGGCCTGTGGAACGAGCGTGAATCTTATCGTCTACCAGGTGGTGGAGCTTCAGCATATACATGTAACCAACGGTTACAGGATTGTCGAAGTATTCACCGGTTCTTCCATCTCTCAAACGGAGCTTTCCTGTTTCATCAAAACCACAGTCAACCAGCATTTCACGGATGTCCTTTTCTGTAGCACCGTCGAATACCGGTGTGGAGATGTACCATCCCTTTTGCTTGGCTGCAAGTCCCAGATGAACTTCCAATACCTGTCCGATATTCATACGGGAAGGTACGCCCAGTGGGTTAAGCATGACCTGGAGGCTCTGTCCGTTTTCCAGGAACGGCATATCTTCTTCCGGAAGAATGCGGGAGATAACACCCTTGTTTCCGTGGCGTCCGGCCATCTTATCGCCAACGTTGATTTTTCTCTTTGTTGCAATATATACGCGAACCAGTTTGCTTACGCCAGGATTGAGTTCGTCCCCGTTTTCTCTGGTAAATTCCTTTACGTCTACAACGATACCTGTTTCACCGTGTGGAACCTTTAGGGATGTGTCACGAACTTCTCTGGCCTTTTCTCCGAAGATTGCACGGAGGAGCTTTTCCTCTGCAGAGAGGTCATTCTCTCCCTTTGGTGTAACCTTACCTACCAGGATATCTGTAGCATTTACTTCCGCACCGATTCTGATGATACCGTCTTCGTCCAGGTCCTTAAGTGCATCTTCACCGACGTTCGGAATATCTCTGGTGATTTCTTCAGGTCCAAGCTTGGTGTCTCTGGCTTCGGATTCATATTCTACGATATGAAGTGATGTGAGCACGTCATCCATGAGAAGTCTTTCATTCAGGATAATAGCGTCCTCGTAGTTATATCCTTCCCAGGTCATGAAGCCGATGAGTAGGTTCTTACCGAGAGCGATTTCGCCCAGGTCTGTTGATGGACCGTCTGCGATTACTTCTCCGGCGGCTACTCTTTCACCATGGCTTACTATAGGTCTCTGGTTAATGCAGGTACCCTGGTTGGAGCGTTTGAACTTCAGTAGATTATACACATCTAACTCTTTGTTGTCATCGCGTCTAACCTTAATTGTTTCTGCATCGACGAATTCTACTGTTCCTGCTGCCTTTGCCAGAACCACTACACCGGAGTCGCAGGCTGCACGGTATTCGATACCTGTGCCAACGATAGGTGCTTCGGTTACGAGTAGCGGTACTGCCTGACGCTGCATGTTGGATCCCATTAGAGCACGGTTAGCGTCGTCGTTCTCCAGGAACGGAATCATAGCTGTAGCAACTGATACTACCTGCTTCGGGCTTACGTCCATCATGTCGACATCTTCTCTAGGATACATGGCGATTTCTCCACCGTGACCACGAGCAGCAACCTTTGCATTAACAAAGTGTCCCTCGGAATCCAGCGGTTCGTTTGCCTGAGCAATTACCATGAGTTCTTCGTCA
>CADBSP010000257.1 GCA_902797405.1 uncultured Eubacteriales bacterium
ACTTCTACAGTGAAGTCTACGTGGCCCGGAGTGTCGATAATATTAATTCTATTACCCTTCCATTGTGCGGTGGTCGCAGCAGAAGTTATGGTAATACCACGTTCCTGCTCCTGTTCCATCCAGTCCATCTGGGCAGCCCCGTCGTGGGTCTCCCCGATCTTATGTGTTTTACCGGTGTAGAAGAGGATTCTCTCTGTCGTCGTGGTCTTACCTGCATCGATGTGAGCCATGATGCCGATGTTTCTCGTCTTCTCTAAGGAAAACTCTCTACCAGACATTATCTCTCCTCCACTTCTCTGCTACCATCTGAAATGAGCAAACGCCTTATTGGCTTCTGCCATTCTGTGAGTATCTTCTCTCTTTTTGACAGCTGCACCTGTGTTGTTGTATGCATCCATCAATTCCTTAGCCAGTCTGTCAGCCATTGTTCTTTCACCACGTGCTCTTACAGCTGCTGTGAGCCATCTAAGAGCCAGTGTCTGTCTTCTCTCCGGTCTAACTTCGATTGGAACCTGGTAGTTCGCACCACCGATTCTTCTGGCCTTAACTTCTAATACAGGCATGATGTTTTCCATCGCCTTTGTGAATACTTCCAATGGTTCTTCTCCGGTAGCTTCCTTGATGCTATCAAAGGCGTTATACACAATTGTTTGTGCTACACCCTTCTTACCATCCAGCATGATGCTGTTGATAAGCTTTGCAACTACTACGCTACCGTAAACTGGATCTGGAAGTACTTCTCTTTTTGGTGTGTTACCTTTTCTTGGCACTTCTCTTCCTCCTTTGCTTGATAATTTTCCGCATAGCTGTGTTGCAATTCGCTCATGGTTCGGTTACGTACCATTGTACGCGCCCTCACCATTTCGCCCTTGCGCCTTGCTCTGCAAAAAATTCTCTGCGCAAATGGATTTCATACAATCCTTTGCTCAAACTTTCGCTACTTACAACTTTGTAAGTACTCGGGGTACTCGATATCGGTTACGACCGGATGATGGTTCGCTTCCGTACCGCGGGCGCCTTAAATATATATTTAAGGGATATATTAAGGGTCCGTATCCCGTTTACGATTTCTAACTAACTTCTTTTGATCTTTTGATCTTACTACTTACTCTTAGGTCTCTTAGCACCATATTTGGAACGAGCCTGGTTTCTGTTGGCTACGCCGACAGTATCCAATGTACCTCTGATGATGTGATATCTCACACCTGGGAGGTCCTTAACTCTTCCGCCACGGATCAGCACTACGCTGTGCTCCTGGAGATTGTGTCCAATTCCCGGAATGTAGGCTGTTACCTCGATACCGTTAGTAAGACGTACTCTGGCAACCTTACGAAGAGCGGAATTCGGCTTCTTCGGTGTTACAGTCTTAACAGATGTGCATACACCACGCTTCTGTGGGGAGTTGATATCTGTAGCAACTCTTCTCAGGGAATTCATTCCCTTACCCAGTGCCGGTGCTGTGCTCTTCTTTACTGCGCTGGTTCTACCCTGACGTACTAACTGGTTAATTGTAGGCATTTCTTTCTCCTTTCTTCAAAAATTTATATTCCCGGGGAGAACCTCTATCAAAGGTCCTCCCATTAGGGTTCATTAATTTGTCGATTATTCCTCGGTGTCTGTACCTGTAAGTTCAGCCATTATAGCACTTTCAAGTGCGGCTCCCAGGTCCATGTTTGCACCCAGTAAATCATCTGTGTCATCTACATCCTCAGCTTCGGCCGCTGATGCTCTTCCTTCCTTATCGGCTTCCTTTGCTGCTTTAAAAGCTGCCTGTTCGGCTTCCTTCTCCGCTGCCTTCTGAGCCATGTATTCATCTATGTAAGCCTGGTTTTCACCGTAGTCCAGATCGATATCGCTGTACATCTTCATTCCTGTTCCCGCAGGGATGAGCTTACCGATGATTACATTTTCCTTCAGTCCCAGGAGCTTATCGTTCTTACCCTTAATGGCAGCGTCGGTAAGTACTCTGGTTGTTTCCTGGAAGGAAGCGGCTGACAGGAACGAATTGGTTGCCAGTGAAGCCTTTGTGATTCCCAGTAGGGTTCTGGTTCCGGAAGCAGGTGTCTTTCCTTCTTCCTCTACCGCAGAGTTTGCTTCAGCCAGTTCCTGACGTGAATACATGCTTCCCGGAAGAAGTGATGTGTCGCCCGGATCTTCGATTCTGTACTTGGACAGCATCTGGCTAACGATGATTTCTATGTGCTTATCGTTAATATCTACACCCTGGCTCTTATATACGCTATATACTTCTTTAAGCAGATAGTGATATACGCCCTGGACTCCGTTGAGTTCCATGATATCATGTGGGTTAAGAGGTCCTACAGTGATATTGTCTCCGGCCTTTACGTTCTGGCCCTTTGTTACAGCCAGTACAGCACCGGAAGCAACCGGATAAGCATCCTCTGTTCCATCCTCATGACGTCTAACCACAACTTCTCTCTTCTGGTCAGCGCGTTCTCTTACTTCCTGAACTTCGCCGTCTGCTCTGCAGATCTCAGCGCAGCCCTTAGGCTTACGTGCTTCGAAAAGCTCCTCGACTCTCGGAAGACCGGATGTAATATCGGAACCTGCAACACCACCTGTGTGGAAGGTACGCATTGTAAGCTGTGTACCCGGTTCACCGATGGACTGTGCTGCGATGATTCCTATTGCCTCACCGACATTCACCTCTTCACCTGTTGCCAGATTTCTACCATAGCACTTGGCGCAGATTCCGGACTTTGATTTACATGTCATGGCGGAGCGGATGAATACGGATTCAATTCCGGATTCGTCTATCTGCTTCGCAGCCTCGTCATCGATTTCTTCGTTCTTTTGAACCAGGACCTTTCCTGTCTTTGGATCTACAACGTCGTTCAGACTGATACGTCCTACTATACGTTTCTCCAAAGATTCGATAACTTCGTTTATAGTATCCACAGATTCGATGCCTGCTTTAGTCATGGCATCTACTGCCTCTGCGGTAATCTTATCGTATTTCTCTACGATGATCTTTCCTGTCTTAGGATCGACTATATCGTAAAGGCTCATTCTTCCTGTGATGCTGCTGGTTAAATCAGCTGCTGCCTCCGGGGAATCTTTTTTGCCCGGAACGCGCATCGTTTCTTCACCTGCAACAAAGGCCTTTACCTCCACGCCGTCTTCGCTTCCGCAATCGATTTCGCGAACGATTACGTTGTGGGATACGTCTACCAGACGTCTGGTCAGGTATCCTGAGTCAGCTGTACGAAGAGCCGTATCAGCCAGACCCTTTCTGGCGCCGTTACTGGAGATGAAGTATTCCAGTACGGATAGACCTTCACGGAAGTTGGCTTTGATTGGGATTTCTACGGTGTGACCTGTAGCTGTGGCCATAAGTCCACGCATACCACCGATCTGACCAATCTGCTTACCGCTACCACGGGCACCGGATGTAGCCATGATGTTCAGGTTATTGTCCGGTTCCAAAGATTTCATCAGTTCAGCGGTAATCTTATCCGTTGTTCTATTCCAAATCTCTTCTGTCTTATCCAGCTTTTCCTTGTTGGACAGACGTCCCATGCGATATGCATGTTCCCACTTATCTACTTCTTCCTGAGCAGCGTTTACGATGTCCCACTTTGTTTCAGGAATCTTCATATCATCGATACCGATAGTGATTGCTGCCTTGGTTGAATATTTGTATCCCATGGACTTGATGTAGTCCAGCATCATTACTGTTCCTGTGTTGGCGTGAACCCTGAAGCACTTATCGATGATATCTCCCAAACGCTTTTTGTCGCAGAGGAAGTCAACTTCCAGGGAATATGGATCCTTATTTCTATCCACGTAGCCGAGGTCCTGAGGAAGTCCC
>CADBSP010000258.1 GCA_902797405.1 uncultured Eubacteriales bacterium
GAAGCAAGCAGCCGAGGAACGGAGCGTACTAAAGTACGTGAGTACCGCAGGACTGCGCAGCTGACAACGCTACAGGGAAAAAAGACAAGCATTAGCTTGCGCAGGATTCGCATTCCTCTACTTCCAGCGCCTTACTACGTACGTAATAAATGGTCTTCATGCCGGACTTCCAGGCGTTAACATAGAGATTCAATACCTGACGGAGCGAGAAATCATTGGTGATATAAAGGTTAACGCTCTGTGCCTGGTCGATGTGGCGCTGTCGTATTCCGGCAGCTTTCACGGTCCACTCCTGGTCTATTGTATGAGCGGATTTGTAATACCAATATGTATCCATATTGAGATCGGGAGCAACACGCGGAAGGATTGCGCCCTTCTTTTCTTCCAGGAAGAATTTATGCATGATTGGATCCAAGCCTGCCGAAGTTCCAACGAGTATCGATGTGGAACTGGTTGGAGCTACAGCGATAAGATATGCGTTTCTCATGCCGTCCTTTGCTACCTTTGATGCAAGGGTTTGCCACTTCTCGGAGGTGTATCCGCGTTTCGTGAAGAATTCACCTGTCTGCCAATCGCTACCTTGGAAGAAATCATACGAACCCTTCTCGGCGGCATTGTCGGAGCTCGCTTTTATAGCTGCATATGATATACGCTCGAATACTTTATCTACAAAGTCCAAATGTTCCTGTGACTCCCACTGAATCTTTCTGGTCGCAAGCATATGATGGTATCCTGATACTCCGAGTCCAACGCTTCTGTACTTGCGGTTTGTAATTTCTGCATATGGCACAGGATAGAAGTTAAGATCTATAACATTATCCAGCGCACGCATGGCGGACTCAACAACGTCACCTACCTCATCATCGCTCTCAACATTGATTCTTCCCAAATTCAAGCTAGCCAGATTACATACTACGAATTTACCGGGCTTCGTAATCGTAACCACGACCTCTTCTCCGTCCACGGTTTCAATTGTCTTGGATTTTAAATCGATTGAAGACATGTTCTGCGCAATCTCAGTGCAAAGATTGGAGCAATAAATGATTCCCTCGTGATGATTAGGATTCATTCTGTTAACCGTATCCCTGTTGAAGGTAAACGGCGTACCCGTTTCTACCACGGACTTAAGAATCAGCCTGACCAGATCCTTTATTACGATTTCTCTCTTTAGGATACGATTGTCGCGAACACAATCCAGATACTTTTCTTCCCACTCTTCGC
Organism: uncultured Eubacteriales bacterium; assembly: GCA_902797405.1. Lineage (GTDB taxonomy): Bacteria > Bacillota > Clostridia > Peptostreptococcales > Anaerovoracaceae > Eubacterium_B. The sequence goes on from CADBSP010000258.1 coordinate 1,222, forward strand.
CCCAGAAATCCTCCAAGGCGTAGCCCTTGATAGTAAGGACTTCATGTGGATCCAGCAGATACCAGCTCTGATTCATGTCTTCGTCGACCATTTTCCAGAACAGATCAGGATAGCAAACCGCAGGGAAAACGTCGTGAGCCTTCATGCGATCGTCACCGTTATTGGTTCTAAGCTGAAGAAATTCGGGAAGATCCTTATGCCAAGCATCCAGATAAACCGCAACTGCGCCCTGACGCATCCCCAGTTGGTCTACAGCTACCGCTGTATCGTTCACAAGCTTAATCCAGCGGATAACACCACCTGCAGCTCCTTCAAACCCACGAATGGTCCCGCCTGTTGCCCTTACCTTACCAAAGTACAGCCCCATGCCTCCACCGAATTTGCTGACCTTGGCAAAATTATCTATGCTTCGATAAATACCGTCCAGTGAATCCGGAACTGTATCTATAAAGCAGCTGGAAAGCTGATGGTATGGTTTTCTGGCATTTGAAAGCGTGGGCGTTGCCATAGTGACCTTCTGCAGAGAAAGCATGTCGTAAAAGCGCTTTACCCATACGTCCCTATTGGCTATCCCATTTTCTGAACTGTCGTCTCCAGGCTTTTCATTCATAGCTAGATGCATCGCAATCCCAAGATACATTTCCTGAGGTGATTCCAACTGTACGTGACGTCTATCATGAATTACATAACGAGAAAGAAGCAAATCCAGCCCGGCATAAGTGTAGAGGCTATTTCTGTCTTCTTTGATATAGGACTCATATTTGTTTATTTCCTCATGGCTATAGTTTTCCAGAATATATGCGCCGTAGAGATTCTCGTCAACCAAGTATCTTATTTTTTCATAAAGACCTCTGATTCCACGCTTTTCTTCTTCTTGCCTCAAATTCAGCCTGAACTGATGATACAGAAGCCTGGCCGCAATCATCTCCCACTTTGGCTCCTCATTACCCGTAAGTTCAACAGCAGCTTTAATCAAAGCATTCATTTCCTCATCGGGTGTCATATTCTCCTTTTTGAAGGATTCGTATTTTGCATCCAATCTGGAAAGATCATAGCTCTTTTCAGGGAAATCTCTCTGGATATCTGCCATACAAGACTCAATCTGAGGGATGTGAAGAGACTCCGTCAAATGAAGCCTGGATACCCTAAGCTGTGCACGACGCTCTCTATAGAGAATGTAGCGCTTCGCCACTTTATAATATCCACTTTCCATCAAAGCCTGCTCTACGCAGTCCTGTATTTCCTCAACCTGAGGATTGCTTCTTCCCTCTATAAGTTCCTCAACTCTTACAAGCAGAGCATCCAGTTTTTCCTTTGATACTTCTTCCTCAGCATCAATAAAGGCCTTCCGCATAGCTTCCACTATCTTCCGGCCTTGATATTCTTCACTTTCTCCATTTCTTTTAGTTACGTTTACGCTCATTTCTCCCTAAACCTCGCACTTTATATTGTGTTTAATTTCTAATACTCTCGGCGACTTAGCACTATATATTGTGGTTAAGTCGCCTAAATAGTATATAGAAACGAGGTCGTCATGTCAACAGCGAAAACAACACTTTTAATAAATATTTTAATCGTTTTTATTCGTTTTTTAATCAATCATCATCGTCATCCCAATCGTCATCATCGTCATCCCAATCGTCATCATCGTCGTGATCGTCCCAGTCGTCATCATCGTCATCATAATATTGATTGTACGACTGACTGGTTTGACTTCCGGATGACGCGCTGGAGCTTGCAACCGTACTTGGAGAATAAAGTCTCTCATAGTCATAGCTTAGAACGGCGCCCGAATAGGCGTCTACGTCCACATCGTATTCCGTATCACCGGGTACGTAGAATTCTATTTCGTATACCATGGTGCCGCCTTCTCTCTCAAGCTTAGCCTTTTCCAATACGGCCGCCCCTGAGGAAACTCCGGCATAACTAAAGGCTATCGACTTTGCTTGATCAACGCTGATAGTGCTCGGTTCAGAGACAGTTGCGGTTGTCGCAGGTTTGCTGCTGGACGAGCTACTGGAGCTGCTTGTCGCAGGTTTGCTGCTGGACGAGCTACTGGAGCTGCTTGTCGCAGGCTTGCTGCTTGATGAGCTGCTGGAGCTGCTTGTCGCA
>CADBSP010000259.1 GCA_902797405.1 uncultured Eubacteriales bacterium
TCAATTGTTGTTAACGCTTTATTTAATAATCTAATATCATCGGGAAGGATTCTTTTAGATAAGATGCAAGTCATTCTGAACAACGACTTGCCACATGAGAAATATGAGGATTTCCAAAAGGCTTACCTTTCGGAGATTTACGGTAAGAGATTCTCATACAGATTCTTTTATGAATTAAGAAACATATCCCAACACGGTCATTTAGTAGTGAGCCATAATAGTGAAAGATACTGTTTTGATTTGAATCAGCTTATTCGAAGGAATCATTATAAATATACTCAGAGAAAAACATCAGAATGGATAGACATAATTGATAGTATATATCGTGACTATCTGACCATACCTATACTAGCGTTTACGTATAATTTGGATGAATATGTAAGAAGTGTCTTAGAGGTTTATGCAACATTTCTTAAGTTCATTCGACCTGATGTGGAGAATATATGCACTAATGTGACTGACATTATTAAATCACACCCAGAGTTTTTATATGAAGATATGATTATTTATAAAAAGGATTCTGATGGAATTCATATGTTTCATAAAAATGAGAGAATTCTTGAACAGTTTTATGAAAAACTGAATGAGGCAGAAAAACACATTGATAGTTATAAAGAAGACTTTCATATTTGTCTGTCAGAATAGTTTAATAAATAATTGCCTGAATGTCTATTTACTTAACTGCAAATCTGTGATAAGATTTTATTACCTAAATGGTAATAAAATTATAATTAAAGGGCGAGAACAGGGCATGAAGATATTGTACAGAAACAAGACTGTTGAAATGCAGTTTTGCTCTAAATATAAAAAGAAATGGCGATATCCGGAACAGGTCAAGAAAAAGTTAGAGGCCGCTGAAAACTATATAATCAACTCAGAGTCTCTTATGGATATTGTTAGCTATCAGCCTTTTCACTTCGAACATTTAAGAGGGAACAGAAAAGATGAATGGAGTATAAGACTGGGGAACACAGGGTATAGAGTTACTATGATACCATGCGATGATTCCGAGAACGAAATCCTCGAAGGTGATATTATTGCACAATGTAAAATGATAAAAATAGTCAAGGTAACGGAGGTGTCAAATCATTATGAATAGCGTAACCGAATATAAAAATATAGTGGCTTTTCACCCAGGGTACTATATAGCCGATATTATCGAAGATATGGAAATAAGCCAGGCGGAGTTCGCTGCAAGGTTAGGAACTACGGCAAAGACTCTTAGTCAGCTTTTAAACGGACAGGCGAATATCTCAAATGATCTTGCAAAAAAACTCTCTATAATGATGGAAACGAGTGCAGAGATATGGCAGCGACTACAAAACACTTATGATCAAAAGTTGATTGAAATTCAAAGAGCAAAAGATTTTGATGAACAAAAGGAGATTATGAAGCTGATTGATTATAGGTATTTTGAGGATGTTGTAGGACTTCCTCGAACAAGAATTGCCGAAGAGAAAATCGCGCATTTGTGTTCATTTTTCAAAGTTTCTGATTTAAGAATAATGCTTAAAAAAGACTTCTTAGTAAACTTTAGAAGCAGTACGTCTGAAGATTCGGAGAAGAAAGCAATCAATTCCAAGGCGTGGATACAGACGGCGATGAATATAGCTAGAACTATAGAAACGAGGCCATATAACGCTCAGAGATTGAAGGGCTATCTTCCTGAACTTAGAAGTATGACTGTACAGAAGCCAGAGTTTTTTTTACCAAGAATGAGAGAAATATTTACTGAATGTGGTGTAGCGTTTGTTCTTCTTCCGCATCTAAAGAATTCGGGTGTTAATGGAGCAGTCAAGTGGGTTAACAATGAAAGGGTTGTTCTTGCTATGAATAATAGAGGGTTAGATGCAGATAAATTCTGGTTTTCGCTCTTCCATGAAATAAAACATGTATTCCAACATAAAACCAAGACCGTTTTTATTAGTAGTTCAGTAGAGGAAATGTTGGATTATAATAATGTTCTTGAAGAAGAAGCGGATAGGTTTGCTTCTGATTATTTGATTCCTCCAAAAGAACTACAGAGATTTGCACCCACAAATTACACTACGGATAATGAGATTATAAAGTTTTCTGATTCTATTGGAATCCATCCGGGGATTGTTGCAGGAAGGCTACAGCATGAAAGGATTATTTCACAGAATAGATGCTCAAAACTAAAGGAAAAATATATCATTGAGATAAAACGATTTACTTAATATTTTGGAAGATTTGATTTACGAGGCTATGAAGATCGGTACTCAAATCAAGGAAAAGACGGAAGAGGTTTGCGGTACTTATACTATTACGGATAATGAAGATGGCGGGATAGGATGATGGAATAACAGGGGAGTAGCTGACGCTACTCCCCTGAATTATTTTATCGCAAGAACAATAAGAAAGAGAGCATAAACCAGGTGAGGCAGGCCGGACTATTAAACACATTTCAAATTGTTTGTAGAAAAATAATGAATAAGGTGTTATAATCCGGTCCTTGACAAATATCGCGTTTTTGCTAAAATATATTTTGATAAAATACGTTTTAGTAAAATATAACTTAGTAAAGGTGATATAGTTATGTTTATCGGAAGAAAATACGAGCTTAGTGTTCTTGAAGAAACATATAATAAACCCGGCTTCCAAATGACGGTAGTATATGGTCGCCGTAGAGTTGGGAAATCTCGCTTAATAACTGAATTTATTAAAGGTAAAAAAGCATCCTATTATGTTGCAAGCAAAACGTCTATAGAGGATAACGTTAAGAAGTGGTCTTCACAAGTTGTAACAGATCTTGCTCCGAACATGGTAGGGCTATCTATCGATAATTTAGAAGGTTTTTTTCGTTTTGTTGGTAATTTGGCAGAAAAAGAGAAAATTGTATTAGCCCTTGACGAGATTCCATATATCGCTGAATCAGATGAATCATTTCTTTCAAGATTTCAGGTTGCGGTAGATACGATATTTGCTACAAAGAATATCCATCTTATAATATGCGGCTCGGCAATTAGTTTTATGGAGAAGGAAATACTGAGTGAGAAGAGTCCATTATTTGGAAGACGAACGAACCAGATTTTCTTACGACCATTCAACTATCTTGAATCAGCTGAATTCGTCCCCCATTATAGTGCCGAAGATAAAGCTGTTGTTTATGGAGTTACCGGCGGTGTTGCGAAATACCTGACGCTTTTTGATGATAACAGGTCGTTGGATGATAGTCTAATTAGTAACTTCTTTACTACATCAGGCTATTTGTTTGAGGAACCGATTAATCTTCTTACGCAAGAATTTAGAACTATAAATACATATAATACTGTAATCGAAATGTGTGCAGGTGGGGCCAATAAAGTAAATGAAATAGCTAACAAAGCACATATTACTACTGCAACACTATCTTATGTTCTGAAGAGTTTGAATACTGTAGGCATTATTTCCAAGGTTACACCTATGACCGAGAAGGAAAACAGGAAAAGAAGCGTTTATGAAGTGACTGACAGCATGTACAGATTTTGGTATTCCTTTATCCCAAACGCCAGAGCTGCAATCGAGATGCATCGTGGTGATGTATATTACAATAACTACGTCAAGAATAAGATTCATTCCTTTATGGGTAAGGTTTTTGAAGATATGTGCAGGCATTACACTTTGTTACAGGGATTGGACGGCAATCTGAATTGTCTTGTTACAAATGTTGGAAGCTGGTGGGGGCCAGGGCACGACCGTATGCCTACGGACATTGACGTAGTTGGCATTGATGACGCTAACAATAAGGCAGTGCTCGGGGAATGCAAGTTTAAAAATGAAGTGATTGATAAAGAAGTTTATGAAGCACTGATGGACAGACGTGGACTTATCGATAAGCGATATGAAGAAGTAGAATATATGTTGTTTTCCTTATCGGGTTTCTCAAAATGGGTAAAAGAAAACGCTGATCCAGACAGAGTTCGAATGGTAACATTAGAAGATTTATATGATCCGCTTACAGACGTCTTAATTGAACCACGATGCCATGTATTTAATTGTTAGTTATTGACAATTATTTTTAACGGTGATAAAATATCCTTGCTTTTAAAGAATGCTATTAAAAGTACATGTAACATCAAAATACCGAGGGAGGCGACCCTCGGTATTTTCGTGCTTTCGCACATAGGCTAATCCTCATCGTCATTTCCATCTAGCCATTTGCTAATGCAGTTTGCTGCTACACCAGCCGCGATGGAAATCAAGAATGCTATTATTGCTTCCACGTAACACCTCCTTCCTGCCATCACAGGTATAGGCGATGATGACAGGGATATTATACCAGGTAAATATTTACTTGACAATATATGGAAATGATATGGATATAGTTTTTGCGTGTGAATGATAATATATTAGTTGACCACAGTGATAATGAATTAGTTTGCCACCAGGGGAGTAGCTGACGCTACTCCCCTGAATTGTTTCATCGCAGGATTATGTTCAAAGTATTAGATTGACATCTCCGCTGAAGTATGCATATAATATGGTCATGAAGACCATGTTAGTCATGTTGACCAGCAGATAGAGGTGATAGTCATGAAACAAGTAAATGTACTGGAAGCAAAAACAGATCTTTCAAAGCTTCTTCGTCTTTTGGAAACAAATCGTGAAGACATTATTCGTATTGCCCGAAACGGGAAGCCCATTGCTGAAATGAGGGCAATAAGGAATGATTCTTCTAAAAGGCTTGGTATTGCAAAGGGGAAATTCAAAACTCCCGATGATTTCGATGTAGATAATGAGTTTATTGCTTCAATGCTCATGGGAGGGGAAATATGAACCTGTTACTGGATACCCATATCGCTCTTTGGGCAATAAGTGGTGATTCTAAACTTCCGGAGAAGGCTAAGGAATTAATACTTGATATTGATAACAACATCTTTTTTAGTACAGTTTCTGTATGGGAGGTAATGCTCAAGAATAATAGTCCAAAGAATAATTTGAAGCTTTCTCCTGTTGATTTTGTGCAGTATTGCGAGGATTCCGGTTATTATCCAATTAATATATCGCCAAATCATATAATTGAAGTATCAAAGCTCAATACTGCCAAAGCCGAGAAGGCTGGGCATAAGGACCCCTTTGATAGGCTTCTTCTTGCTCAAGCAAGAGCAGAAAACTACTCATTTATAACACATGATTCCATGATGACTCTATATGCAGAAAAATGTGTAATAAGCGTATGATAACTTTATGCTTTGCGGATAGTTTCTTCTTTGCTGTAGGGTAGAAATGACGCTATTTAGCTTTCAGGGTGCATATTAACCACCATAACGCCGCGAAACATGTAAAAAAACACATTGATTTTTTACATGTTTTTTATTATAATTGAGTTCATGTAAAGTTGGAATTGCTTTTTACACAGCAAATCTGAGATCTGAGATTTGGGTGAGATCAGAGTGTTGTGGCGGGCATACTCAAGGTCATTTCGAGTACTCTAAAAAAATGAGCAATTATAAGGAATTAAAATCGTTATTTCATAAAGATCGTGCTGCTTATGAGGAAGAGTATCAGAGAAGATTTAATTCGTCTGATACTCTTAGATTTGATTTTTATATAGGAGATTCTCAGGCATTTCTAATGCAAACAGCTGAATTATGGAGTATTGTTACAGAAATACATGAGTACAATGAAGAGATAATAAAGAAAATGTATCGTAACAATGGACTGCCTGGGAAAGCATTAGAACAGTTTAAAAGAAAGTGTTTAATCGACGAGGTTATCATATCCAATAGTATAGAGGGTGTAATTAGTACCAGAAAAGAGATTAATGCAGTTCTAGAACGGGTAAAAAATAGCGGTAACGCCAAGCGGTTTGAGAGCATAGTTAGAAAGTATAATCTTTTGGATACTGAGAATAGTATTCCTCTAAAAGATAGTAAGGACCTTCGCAGCTTATATGACGAGATTCTGCTTGATGAGATTGTTTTGGAGAATCCTGAAAATGCGCTTGATGGAAAACTGTTTAGAAAAGACAGAGTTTCAATTATTGGTCGTATAGCTGGTGAAACTATCCATGAAGGTGTCTATCCGGAAAAGAGGATAATAGAGTCGATTGACGAAGCTCTTTCTATTCTAGCTGATGAGAGTATAAACGTTCTTTTTAGAATTGGTATTTTTCATTATTTGTTCGGTTATATACATCCGTTTTATGATGGTAACGGACGCATAAATAGATTCATAAGTAGTTATATTCTAACTAAAAGGACTAACGAACTATCCGGCTACATATTATCAAAGGCTATTAGTAACAGTATTGAAAAATACTACAGAGCGTTCAAGAAAACAAATGATGCTAGAAATAAAGGCGATTTGACGCCATTCGTTTTGGATTTCCTGGAAATATTAAGAGACGGGTTCGAGGAATTGGAAAACGAATTAAGGTTTAGGTTAAATGAATTCAATGTTTACACTATAATGCTGTCAGGGCGAACAAAAGAAATGGATCAGAAGACCCGTGATTTATACTATTTGCTATTACAGGCGTCATTATTCTCAGAGATGGGAATTTCTATGGAGGAATTGGTTTCATTCTTCTCGGTTACAAGAGTGACGATGGCTAATAGACTTAAACAGATCGATGAATCTGATATGTTGATTGTGAATACAAGTGGACATTATAAGTATTATTCTTTAAATTTGGATAGATTCCAGAGGAAGGTGTAAGTCTCTGACGGAGGATGTAAGATGATTTTTGATTTTCACACACATATATTACCCGGAATTGATGATGGTAGCAAGAGCGTGGAGATGAGCCAGGATATGCTCCGCGCGTCTGCAGAGCAGGGTATAGACGTTATTCTAACAACCCCTCATTTCTATGCGGACAGCATGGGGATAGAGAGTTTTTTGGCGAACAGAGATGCTGCGTTTGCTAAGATTAAGCCTATTGCAGATGATTATGGAATTAGGCTCATTCCCGGTGGGGAGGTTGCATTCTTTAGCAATATGAGTAGGGCGGATGATTTGGAAAAACTCTGTATTCAGGGCACTCATTACATGCTTCTGGAGATGCCGTTTAGACCGTGGAATTCGATGGATTTAACCGAGGTGGACTATATTATACGGAGAGGGATTCGCCCTATAATCGCACATGTTGAGAGATTTTTCGGATTCCAGCGTGATAAGTACATAGTCGAAGACCTGATGGAGAAAGAGGTAATTGTCCAGGTGAATGCTGAATGCCTGATTGAAAGGCCGACCAGGAGACTTGGGGTCAAGCTCTTCAAAAATGGCTATGCGGAGCTTCTGGGATCGGACTGCCACAATCTTTCGAGTCGCAGGCAAAATCTGGCTGAGGGAAGAAGGATCCTAGAAAAGAAGGTTAAAAACGGTATCCTGGAGGAGATTGACGGACTGGGTGAGTATCTTCTTAGAAAAGTGCTGTGAGTTGAGTGATATTGTGAGTTGAGTGATATATTGTAAGGTTTAGATGCTAGTTGCGATTATGGGTCGTGATATAGATGTGGTAAGTTTTGGGAAGATAGATAATTAAACAGGAGTAGATATGAAGAAAACATTGGTTATTATGGCTGCGGGGATTGGATCCCGCTTCGGTGGTGGAATCAAGCAGTTGGAACCGGTTGGACCTAATGGCGAGATTATCATGGATTATTCCATACATGATGCTGTTGCTGCCGGGTTTAAGAAGATTGTTTTTATAATTCGTCGGGATATTGAGGCGGATTTCAAGGAAGTGATAGGCGACAGGATTTCTGCGGTTTGCGGAAAGCTTGGGGTTGAGGTGGCATACGCGTTCCAGGAAATCAGCGAGGTTCCTAGTTTGGTTGACTCTATTCTGGCACCGAAGGAGGTTCCGGAGAAGTTGGAGTCGGTGCTTCAGTTTGTGCAGGATAGCCGCACCAAGCCTCTCGGTACCGGGCATGCGATTCTGGCCTGCGATGGTCTGATTGACGGGCCGTTTGCTGTTATTAATGCGGATGATTATTACGGGAAAGATGGATTCAGAAAGGCCGCCGAGTTTTTAGGTAAGGGTACCTGTGGCGCTGGCGGTTCTGCGGAATGTGCCGATTCGTTAGACAGTGATGGTTCGGTCGGCTCCGGCTATGGGCTGGTTGGCTATATTCTAAAAAACACTCTGTCGGATAACGGCGGTGTGACCAGAGGAATCTGCAGAGTTGGAGACTTAGGCGAACTCGTCGGGATTGACGAGACAAAGGAAATCGTTAAGGTTGCAGATGGTTCTGCAGAATCAAACGGTGTCGAGATAGATGCTAATTCTTTGGTCTCCATGAACTTTTGGTGCTATCCTGTTGATTTTATGGATATCCTTAAACGCGAGTTCCCGGATTTCCTAATGAGAATGAAGGACCCGATGAAGGATGAGTTTTTGCTCCCGATTGTTGTGGATGAACTGATAAAACAGGGGACTGAGGTTACTGTGATTCCAACGGATGATAAGTGGTTCGGTGTGACATATAAGGAGGACAAAGCATCCGTCGTGGAAAGTTTCCGTGAGCTTTATGCGGGGGGAGTTTACTCAGACGACCTGTATGCGGACCTTTGCTAGGAGATAGGAAGAACTTTAACCGGATAGCCAAGACGGAGGGGCTTGGTTTACTCGGATCTGCACCTCAGAATTGGGGTACAGGCCAGACTGGTCGGAATGAAGGGATTCTGAGGTGCAGAAATCAAAAATCAAAATCTGCACCGGTGCAAAATCAAAAAACAGGATTTTGCACCTCAGAATTAATTGTGAAAAGTGAATTTCGAGTGCAGAAATCAAAAA
>CADBSP010000260.1 GCA_902797405.1 uncultured Eubacteriales bacterium
AAGGAACTTGCTGATGGCGCCCGTGAAGGCGGACTTAAATTCTAACAGGAGGAAATAGAATGCGTAATACAATGGATACATCCAAGCTGGAACTGACAGAAAATATCGTAAGCATTAGACGTGTTGCGAAGACTGTCAAGGGCGGCAGGAACATGAGATTCAGCGTTACCGTAGTCGTAGGCGATAAAGCAGGACATGTTGGCGTCGGACTCGGAAAAGCGCAGGAAATTCCTGAAGCTGTAAGAAAAGCCACAGAGGATGCAAAGAAGAAATTAATTTATGTTCCAACCGTAGGAACCACAGTACCTCACAGAGTTACAGGTCTCTACGGCGCAGGAAGAGTGCTGATTATGCCGGCAGCCCCAGGTACCGGAGTTATCGCAGGTTCATCTGTGAGATCCGTACTGGAAGCAGCAGGCATCCAGGATGTGAGAGCTAAATCTCTCGGATCCAGCAATACAGGAAACATGGCTATGGCAACCATGGAAGGTCTAAAGAATCTCATGACCGTAGAAAAGGTTGCTAAGCTGAGAGGCAAGAGCCCTGAAGAAATCTTAGGTTAGGAGGATAGTTAAAATGGCAGGTAAGTTAAAAATAACTTTGACCAAGAGCACTATCGGATCCAACCCGAAACAGAGAAAGGTTGTCGAGGCTCTGGGACTTAGAAAGATGCATCATTCAGTTGAATTAGCAGATACACCTGCAACCCGCGGTGCTATCGCTAAGGTAAGGCATCTCGTTACTGTGGAAGAACTGTAAGAAGGGGAGGTGCTAAAGAATGAAATTACATGATTTAAAAGCTCCTGCTGGTTCCACAAAGAATCGCAAGAGAAGAGGTAGAGGTACAGCTACCGGCCAGGGTAAAACCGGTGGTAGAGGTATGAACGGTCAGAAGTCCAGAAGCGGCGGCGGAGTACGCCTCGGCTTCGAAGGTGGACAGATGCCACTTTATAGGCGTCTTCCAAAGAGGGGCTTCAACAATAAATGGGCAAAGGAATACTCTGAGGTTAACCTGAGAGACCTTAACAGATTCGAAGCCGGTACAGAAGTAACACCGGAGCTTCTAAAGGAAGCAGGCCTGATTAATAAGGTGATGGACGGAGTTAAGGTATTAGGACACGGAGAATTAGACAGAGCCCTAACAGTTAAGGCTCAGAAATTCACTAAAACTGCAGCCGAGAAAATAAGTGCTGCCGGAGGAAAGGCAGAGGTGATTTAATGGACATGCTAAAGACTGTAAGACAGGCTTTCAAAGTTCCAGAAATGCGCCGTAAAATCATCTTCACTATTCTGATGCTGGTGGTATTTCGTATCGGATCTTGTATTCCGGTACCGGGCATGAACAGAGAAGCACTGTCGTCAATATTTTCCGGAGAGAGCGGACTATTCGATCTATTCGACCTCTTCTCCGGTGGATCATTCAGTAACTTTACGATATTTGCTCTTTCAATCACGCCTTACGTAACAGCTTCCATCATAGTGCAGCTCTTAACAGTAGCATTTCCATACTTTGAGAGACTTGCCAGTGAAGGAACCGAGGGTCGTAAGAAAATGGCAGCAATCACTCGTTATATGACAGTGGGTTTGGCCTTAATACAGGCAACAGGACTTACAGTCGGTCTCTTCAGAAGAGCAGTTGCAGATCAGAGTGTATTCAACTTCATCGTTATCATCCTAATCCTGACTGCCGGTACCGCATTCCTAATGTGGTTAGGTGAGCAGATTAATGAGAACGGAATCGGAAACGGAATCTCACTCCTGATCTTTGCAGGAATTATATCCAGGCTCCCGACGGATATCCGCAGAATCTTCACTCAGTATAAAGATGGTTCAATCGGAATCCTGGCAATAATCCTGTTCCTCCTCTTCGCCATCTTGGTGGTAGTAGGAGTTATCATGATTCAGCAGGGTACTCGTAGAGTTCCTGTACAGTACGCAAAGAGAGTTGTAGGACGTAAGATGTACGGTGGCCAGTCCACACACATCCCACTAAAGGTGAATCAGGCAGGTGTTATCCCTGTAATCTTCGCCCTTTCAATCCTGCAGTTCCCACTCACAATCACATACTTCCTGAGACAGGATTCCGGTTTCACACAGTTTGTGACTAAGTGGCTTTCCCCATCCGGTAACCCGGGTGTATGGGTATACGCAGTACTGAACATTTTGCTCATCATATTCTTCAACTATTTCTACACAGCAGTTACATTTAACCCTGTAGAAGTAGGACAGAACCTGAAGGCAAACGGCGGATTTATTCCGGGAATCAGACCAGGTAGAGCTACAGTTGATTATCTTTCCAAGACAATGAGCAGACTCTCACTGGTAGGCGCAATCTTCCTGGCAGTAATCGCCACAATGCCTACACTGATAAGTCAGTTTACAGGAATGAATATCCGTTTCGGCGGAACTTCACTACTCATCGCAGTCGGTGTAGCAATCGACACAATGAGACAGCTGGAGAACCAGATGGTAATGAGAAATTACAGAGGATTCCTGTAAATCGAAAAGGAATACGGAGGATGATATGCTTAGAACTATACTTTTAGGAGCACCGGGAGCCGGCAAAGGAACCCAGGCAGCCAGAATCGTAGAAAAGTACAATATTCCGCATATTTCAACGGGAGACATCTTTAGAGATAACATCAAAAGACAGACTGAGCTCGGAATGCGCGCACAGGAATACATGAACAAAGGGGAATTGGTACCCGATGATCTTACCTGTGAAATCGCAACCACCAGACTGCTGGAGGACGACTGTGTAAACGGATTCCTCCTGGATGGTTTCCCCAGAACCGTATATCAAGCAGAAAAGTTAGAAGAGTTCCTGGAGAAGAACGGTCAGAAGCTGGATAAGGTAATCAACGTAGACGTTGACAATGAAGCACTTATCGCCAGACTTACAGGAAGAAGAATCTGCAAGAACTGCGGAGCAACCTTCCATGTAATCAACATTCCACCAAAGGAAGAGGGAATCTGCGATAACTGTGGAAACAACCTGATTCAGAGAGATGACGATTCAGAAGAAACTGCCCGCAACAGACTTTCAGTCTATGCAGAGCAGACGATGCCCCTTATAGACTTCTATAAGGACAGAGGAACACTAGTAGAAATCGATGGCGAAGGAGATCCTGAAAAGGTATTCCTGGACATCGTAAACGCCATAGGTGACTAATCATGATAATTATCAAGTCTAGTGACGAGATAGACATTATGAGAGTACCATGCAAAGTCACGGGACATTTGCTAAATGAACTTACCGAATACATCAAACCGGGAATTTCAACAGCGGATGTGGATGAATTCTGCCGGGCCTTTATAGAGAAGAATGGAATGATTCCTACCTTTAAAGACTACGGCGGATTCCCCGGAAACGTATGTGTATCCGTGAACGATGAAATCGTTCATGGAATCCCGGACAGCAACCGGATTTTGCACGAGGGCGACATAGTAAGCGTAGACGTTGGTGCAATCTATAAAGGTTACACCAGCGACGCTGCCAGAACCTATCCCGTCGGCCAAATAAGTAAAGAAGCGGAAAAGATTATTAGAGTCTGCAGAGAAAGCTTCTTTGCCGGAATGGAAAAGGCTAGGGTAGGAATGAGACTTTCGGACATTTCACACGCAGTTCAGCAAAAGGCCGAGAGCGAAGGATTTTCAGTAATAAGAGACTATACCGGACATGGTGTAGGACGAGAACTTCACGAGGATCCCCAGGTCCCTAATTATGGAAGACCGGGAAGAGGTCCCCGGTTGGTTGCCGGAATGACTCTGGCTATAGAGCCAATGATAGCAGAGGGAACATTTGAAACGGAAACTTTGTTAAACGATTGGACGGCCGTTACTGCTGATGGGAAACTATCCGCTCACTATGAGAACACCGTAGTGATTACGGATGGCGATCCGGAAATACTGACGCTTGTGGAATAAGAGGTGAATGTATGGCGAAGAAAGACACCATAGAAGCAATGGGAACCGTGGTTGACGCACAGCCCAACGCAATGTTCAAGGTTCAGCTAGAGAACGGTTTCGAAGTACTGGCACATATATCCGGAAAGATTCGAATGAACTACATAAGAATCCTTCCCGGAGATAAGGTCAAGGTAGAACTTTCTCCCTATGACCTGACTAGAGGTCGCATCGTGTGGCGCGACAAGTGATGTTTAGGACTGGAGGATATAAAAATGAAAGTTAGAGCATCTGTAAAGCCCATCTGCGAAAAGTGCAAGGTTATAAAGAGAAATGGCAAGGTTATGGTCATTTGCGAAAACCCAAAGCATAAGCAGAAACAAGGCTAATAGAAAAGTTAGACGAACTAATGCGAGGAGGACCGGGCGAATCGCACTAAGAATTAGTTGATTATTTATTTAGAAGTTCCTGTCTATATCACTCCCGGAATGTGACGGAAGATAGGAGAAGGAGGAAATATGGCTCGTATAGCCGGTGTAGACTTACCAAGA
>CADBSP010000261.1 GCA_902797405.1 uncultured Eubacteriales bacterium
GCTATGACAATGAATTCCGTAGGTCGTGCTGCTAACCAGATGATCGAAGAAGTTCGTCGTCAGTTCAGAGAAACACCGGGAATCATGGAAGGAACAGCAAAGCCTGACTATGCTCGTTGCGTAGACATTTCAACAGGTGCTGCACTTAAAGAAATGGTAGTTCCTGGACTTATGGCAATCGTAGTTCCGCTTATAGTTGGATTCCTCCTGGGTGCAGAAGCTCTGGCAGGTATGCTGGGTGGTGCACTGGCTGCAGGCGTACTCCTGGCTATCATGATGAGTAACGCCGGTGGTGCATGGGATAATGCTAAGAAGTATATAGAAGAAGGCCACTTCGGCGGCAAGGGTTCAGAACCTCATAAAGCTGCTGTAGTAGGCGATACAGTAGGTGACCCGTTCAAAGATACATCAGGTCCATCCATTAACATCCTGATCAAGCTTATGACAATCGTAGCTGTAGTATTCGCTCCGATGTTCGGCGCAGGAATCCTGGCAGGATTGCTTGGATAATAAGCTAAGTGATAGATAATAGATAATAGATAATAGATAATAGATATATTGCCTAGCTCTTATCCAGATGTGACTTAGTCAATCCGATTGAGATAAACTTATATAGGTAATTACTAAAGCATATATAAGTGATTACTAAAACTCATATAGGTAATTACTAAAGCTTATATAGGTGATTACTAAAGTTATATAGGTAATTGCTAAAAGCTTATATAGGTGATTACATAAATCTTAATGAACGGTTGCAAAGGTGCCTCGATAGATCGAGGCACTTTTTATGCTCTTGGGTATGCTTTAACCTGAGTATGTGTTGTCCCCCAAGGACAACGATGTTATACGGACACAACAAGTCTTTTTGACGTTGATATGAAGGAATTGTCAAATATTAGGAAAAACGTTCCTCTTTTGCTAAAAAAATTGAAAAAGTTTAACATTTTTCTTCAGTTTGAAGCAAAAGAGGAACGTTTTTGACAGTTATTCCCAATGTCTGGCCAGTGTTGACAATTCCGAGGTACAAAACTCGATTTCCATTTTTGCACCTGTACAAAATCAAAAAAGGAAATTTGCACCTCAAGAATTGCAACTTGTTATAACTCTCGTTTGGCATTGGTTTTTTAGTATAGATAGGATAAAACCTGTTTGTGAAAACCGCGGTATTAATTGAGATATCAACTATCACAATAAGTCTTGATATGGAGTCAAGAGGGTATTTAAAAAACTGGTCAGTTATTAATGTACTAATTGTTTGACGAATATAATTTTATTGACAACTATATGATTATAATAGGAATTAGAGGTTTTTTCAGTTGTGTTTATTGATTCTTGATTTCATCATGCTCGAATTAAAAAATCTATAAAATTTTTAAAAATTTTTTAAAAATTTTTTTACGAAAAATACAAAAGTACTAATACTTTAGTATGATTTTTAAAGAATGGCTAAATTTCAACGTTTGTTTAATTGTTGTCCTGTTGCCTGTGCAACAGTTGACATTTCAATGTTTTCAAAAATTCCCGAAACTAGAACGAAAATGTAGCATTTTGGAAGCGAAACCATCGTGCTTTGGTAACAATAACGCTCCTATAATGACCACAATGTGTTTGAGGGGATTTTTTATTTAGATTATTAAAACCTGAAACGCAGCAATATCAACTATTGTAGCGTATTTTCTTTTTGGGGAGAGAATACACTACAGAATAACTAATCATTTATTTTCTGAGGGAGGAAATAAAACATGAATACGAAACTGTCGAAGAATGTAAAGCACGGCAGCAAACTCACACGCGTACTTGCGTTAATCCTCGCAGTGATGGTTCTTTTTGGTACCGCACCAACGGGGAATTTTTATGCGTATGCAGAAGGAACTACAGTCTATGTTAATGGCGAAAATGGGTCTGATGACAATGACGGCAGTGTTGTGGGTAGGCCTGTTAAAACATGGGAGAAGGCCAAGCAAATTATTGGATCAAATCCAGGCACGATATTTGTGAGTGGACCTGTAAAGGTAAGTGGTGAGGTATCTACTAATAATCCCGATCAACAAATTGTAAAGAGAACCGATGTATTCCAGGGAAATATGTTTGTAGTGGATAAGGAAAACCCAAACGCTACCTTTAAGAATATCCATGTTGATGGCATGGGCAAACAAGTTCCAAATACCGTAATCTCTTTTGAGAATTGTACGAACGGCACCCTGGATATTTCTAGTGGAGCAGTATTTGAGAATTTTAATGCATCAGGTAGCGGACCGGTAGTTTATATACATAGTTCTCCGGGAAGCACTATTACAATTGGAGAGGCAACATTCAGAAATAATTCTTCGGAAAAAGATGGTGGTGCGATATTCCTTGCTAATTCACCGAGAAGCTTTATCAGTATTGGAAAAGCGACATTTGAGAATAATACTGCAAATAATAGTGGTGGTGCAGTCTATCTTAGTAATTATGGACAGGGAGATTCTTTCACTCTAAATATCGACGGAACAACCTTTATTAATAACAAAGCTGTAAATGCAGAAGGCGGTGCTGTATATACAAACGGTAGAATTGATACAGTTGTAAAGTCTGGTCGTTTTGAAAACAATTCAGCAGTAAGAGGCGGTGCTCTTGTAAACTATAACTCCACACTAGATAATCAGATTACAATATATAATGCGTTAATAACAGGAAATAAATCGACTGCCACATCAAAGGATGGCAGTAATCTCATAAATAATAGCGGAATTAGCGCTGGTGGTATTAATATTTGCCAATCATCTATCGCAGAAACTGTAATATCTGGTGATGTTCAAACAGGCGCAGCTATCTTTGATAACGAAGGGCCTAAGGGAGATATAGCAGTTTGGGATAATTCTGAT
Source organism: uncultured Eubacteriales bacterium (assembly GCA_902797405.1). GTDB lineage: Bacteria > Bacillota > Clostridia > Peptostreptococcales > Anaerovoracaceae > Eubacterium_B. The sequence continues at coordinate 2,865 of CADBSP010000261.1, forward strand.
ATCTCTAAGTTAAAAATAAATGAAGGAACTATGCTTGGTGGTGGAAATCACAATTGGACTCCAGTTGGCGATAAAGGATATAAGGCCAATCCAAGCAATGAAGATAAAGCAAAAGCTGAAAGATTAGCAACCTCTATTTTCAAAAACAATACTGCACAATATCACGGTGCTATTCAGTCAAATGGTGTAATTACTCTTGGTGATACATATGGCGCACTTAGAATCAAGAAAGTCGACGCAGAAGATCAAAATGTTGTCCTTGATGGCGTTACTTTTAACCTAAGCGGTACCACAAGCAATGGTGAAGAAGTTGATAGAGATGCCACAACATTTGTGGATACTTCCGGAACCGAAAATGATTATAGTGGAAATGGCGTTGCATCCTTTACAGATATCCATCCAGGTGAGTATGTTCTAAAAGAAATTGCTACAAAGGAAGGGTATAGAATAACAGATAAGACTTGGCGTGTTGTTGTTGATGGTGCTGGAACTCTCACTATGTACGATGGTGACACCGTTTTAGAAAAGAACAATGGATACTATGACTATATCATTACAAATGAAAAGGGAGAGCCGGAAATACCAGAGGTTGAAAAGTACATAAATAACAAAGTACATGTTGATCTATCTGGGATAGATGAAGAATTTGAGTATTCCATTATGGCATTTGTGCCTAGTGATGCAACAGAAATCACAATCACTGATACCCTTGAAGATACTCTTCAGTTTGTGAACTCTGATCCGTCAAAGGTTCTTTCAGCAGTTCACATGTTCAAGGAAAACAACCACGTAGGCGATGGAACAGGTACTGTGTCTATCACTCAGGAAGGTGATAATCTGTTCTGGAGAGCAGGAAGAGTTGCAAGTAATGAACGTCAGGATGTGGCTCCAGTTGAGGTTAATGGGAAAACTGTTTCCTTGACACTTAAAGAAGGATTCCTGAACGAAGTAAGAGCATCTGCAAAACTTAACGGTCAGAAGAGCTTCTGGGTAAAAATGAGTTTTAAGGCCAAGTATGACGATCAGTATACACTTAAAACTATAAAGGAACACTCGAGCTGGCTCAATGAAACTGACGATAAAAATAATGGAAACAGTGGTGGAAACTGTAATAATGGTAATCTTATAGATGCCATGGATCCACATGAAGGTACTCTCAACAAAGCTAGCTATACTGTCAAACGTGGAAACACCTCAGATGTAACATTTGAAACCAATATCGTAACAGTAGTTCCTCCAACACCGGTAGAGAAGTATATTAATAAGGACGTAGATGCACACCTCGTAGAGTTCGACAAGGTTGTAACCTATGACATCATGGCTTATGTGCCAAATAATGCAGACGCCATTGAAATCACTGATACTCTTGTAGATGCACTTGAGTTTGCAAGTCAGGATGTAACAGTAGTAGCTAAAGCAGATAATAATCATAAAGCAAATGGAACAGTAGCAAGCACAGATGGAAAAGCTGTAGAAGGTGCTGAGTTTGTAATCGATGGACAAAAATTGACAGTAACGATTGCTGATGCAACGGCATATCGTAGCCAGTGGATTCAGGTTACTTTCACAGCCAAGTACACACAGAAGACCATTGATGCAGCTGAAGTTGCTGATTCTCAGACAGTTACAGATAACGGTGCAGTAATCACAGAGATTGCAGAGCATGACGGAACAGCAAACACAGCATCCTATAAGGTAAGAGTCGGAAATGACTGGTCAAGCGACATCGAGTCCAATACAGTAACCCACGATGCAGAGACAACCACTGTAAACGCAGAGAAGAAGTGGAAGAATGCTGATGGTACAACCACATGGCCAAAGGAAGTAAAGGAAGTTAAGATTAACGTCCTTAATGGAACAAATGTTGTAGACACAATTACACTGACAGAAAAAGCTCCAAAAGGAACATCCAAGGAACTTCCAAAGCTCAAGGACGTAACATATACTCTTGATGAAGTAACAGTACCTGGCTACACAACAACAGTTGACGGAAACGTATTCACAAACATTGAGATAACAAAGGAAGTACTCATCTCCAAGGCTGACCTTGGTGGAACAGAGCTTGCTGGAGCAACAATCACAGTAACAGGTTCGAATGGATTTAGTGATGAGTGGGTATCTACAAAAGAAGCCCATACACTTAACCTGGTGCCTGGAACATATGTAATGAAGGAAGTTGTTGCACCAGCTGGATACAAGCCTGTGACAACAGAGATCAAGTTCTCCGTTGATGCAGCAGGTAAGGTGAAGGTTCTTACTGCAGCAGAACAGATTGACGGAGGAGCCAAGGTTGAACTTAAGGCGGGTACTGATAACCACATCGTCCTTAAGGATGCTCCTGAGAAACCAGAAATCGAGAAATACGTAAATCAGGACGTTCACGCAGACCTGGTAGAATTCGACAAGGTATTCACATATGATGTAATCGCATATGTACCACATGATGCAGTATCGATTGAAATTACAGATACACTTAATGACTGCCTGCAC
>CADBSP010000262.1 GCA_902797405.1 uncultured Eubacteriales bacterium
AAAATTGAAAAACTGGATTTTGCACCTCAAAAAATGAATACGATGGAGTTTATGAGGTGCAGAAATCAAAAAATGAAATCTGCACCGCGAATCATTTATTAGTTGACTCTTCTGAAGTGAAGTTTAAAGTGAAAGGTACGCGTATGGAAAAACGGAGAAGAATCAAATCGTTGGAGGATGCAAGGACATTCTTTAGCAAAGATAAATATGCACTTGAGACAACGGGAATTGAGATAGACGAGGCGCGCGAAGGTTACAGCAAAGTCAGCTTGAACCTTGATCGTCGCCATGAAAATGCCGGAGGAAAAGTAATGGGTGGAGTTTACTATACGTTGGCTGACATTGCGTTTGGTGTCGCAGCGAATTTCGATAGAGAACCGACGGTGACGTTGGATAGCCATATTACTTTTTTGACGCCGGCTGAGGGTAAAACTCTGTATGCAGAAGCTGATGAAGTGAGGAGCGGAATTCATACCTGTTGCTACGAGGTTGTAGTGACGGACGACTTGGGAACAAAATGCGCAATTGCTCTTTTTAATGGATTCAAACTAGAAGTGGAAAAGCATTAAAAATGTGCTTTGAGCCTAAGCAGGTTTAGAGTGGTTTTAGCCTTTGAGAGTTTGAACAAATAGGTATAAAAAAACTCTGCGATGCAATGGAGCAATCGCAGAGTTTTTTGTTGTAATTTTACCAGGTGGGTAATCAAATATTTGTATGACGGCAAGGAATACCGCATTTATCCGGTGGGGAATTAATCCAAATCTGTATGATGGGCAGAATACTTAATTCCTAGTGTATCTGTCTAGCCTTAATTGCTGCCTGTTACTATGTATGGACTGATTGCTCCAGCAACGGCACTGGCCGGCATGGTTTGAAGTGTAACTTTGCCCGGGCCTGTGACAACGGTATTGAATAGGCCTTCGCCTCCGAGAAGGGCATTCTTCACACCGCCTACTGATTGAATATCCATGGAGCAGGTTGCATCCATCATTGCGATATATCCTGTGTCGATCAGCATGCTTTGGCCTGGACCAAGCGTGTACTCTACCGCAAATCCGTCGATTTCGACAAAGGCAATACCTTGGCCGGAGAGCCTTTGCATTATGAATCCTTCTCCACCAAAGAGACCTGTGCCGACCTTTTTTTGGAAGAAGACTGAAAGCTCGACACCTTGTTCGCTTGCGAGGAATGCACGTTTCTGAACAACGATTTCACGACCGGGGGCAATTTCCAAAGCTTTGATGGAACCGGGGAAGGATGATGCGAAAGCAATCTGACCGGGACCACCTTTGGCGGTGTATTTGTTCTGGAACATGGACTCTCCGCTGAACATGCGACCCATCATCTTGCCGAAACCACCGGTTCCCTGTGTTTCCATAAGCATGTTGGGTGACATCCAACTCATTGCCCCACGTTCGGTGATTAATGTTTCCTCGGGGTCTACATCACAGATGACAACAGGTAATGGTTCACCAATTATTTGATATTTCATAACAAATCAACTCCTTGTAATATGTTTTTATGTGGTTTTGATTATATTCTAGCGTTTATGGTTCGCAAGTCAATAGGTATATTAGATGATTTTCACCGGCAATGGAATTGATTGGACATCCATTCATTTATAGGGGTGTATAATAAATTTGTTTTGGTACCGAAATAACTTGACAAAGAATGGCGGGAGTGATATATTTAGTTCGGTACCAAACAAAATATTCTTCGGTTAGTAATATGAAGGCGCATAAGGATTAAAGGAATGAGAATGTAAAAGCGCCATCAAAATGAAGCAGATTAGAGTTTAAAACAGACTGTAAGTTGTAAAGTGAAGTTAGCGAAATTAGGAAGGGGATTTAATAAATGAAAAGAGAATTTAGAGGATTTGATGACGGTAGAGAGAGAACTACAGAAGAAAAACTGTTTTTTATGATGATGCATGCTCCTCACATTATTAGAAGAAGCATGGATGACGGTAGAGGCCACTGCGGCCCGAGACATGGACATGGTCCCGAAGGACACGGTTGTGGTCCTCGCCACGGACATGGCCCAGAAGGACACGGTTGCGGTCCTCGCCATGGAATGGAACACGGACACGGTCCGCATCATGGACCTATGAGAGGTCCGAACCCTCAGAAGATGAGAGCCTTCGCCCAGAGAAGACTTTTGTCAGTTCTTCTGGGTTATGAAGATGGCGTTAGACAGAAGGTGCTTGCAGAGGAAATGAGAATCAATCCGTCCTCCATCTCAGAGCTCATCAGCAAGCTGGAAGCTGAGGGATACGCAGCGCGTACAGTGGATCCGGAGGACAAGAGAGCAACACTAATTACCTTGACGGAGGTTGGAAAAGCAAGGGCCTATGAACTGGAAGATGAGAGAAACGAAAGATTTGCCAAGCCATTTGCTAACCTAAACGATCAG
>CADBSP010000263.1 GCA_902797405.1 uncultured Eubacteriales bacterium
ACAGCACCAAAGGGATACGAAGTAGCAGAGTCCATCACATTCACAGTGGACGAGAACGGACTCGTAGGATCAGACAAGGTAGTGATGAAAGACGCTCCTACACCTGAAGAGCCAGAGAACCCAACAGTAGAAATCAGCAAGGTTGATGCAACAGACGGTAAGGAACTCCCAGGAGCAGAACTCATAATTAAGAACAAAGATGGAGAGGTTGTCGCATCCTGGACATCTACAACAGAAACACATAAAGTGCAGTTAGCACCTGGTGAGTATACTCTCACAGAAATCACAGCACCTAATGGCTACGAAGTGGCTGAAACAATCAAATTCACAGTAAATGCCAAGGGTTTAGTAGGATCCAAGAAAGTTGTGATGAGGGACAATCCAGTTCAGCCTGAAGAACCAACAGAAAAAGACGTTGTTATAAGCAAGACTGATGCAGCTACAGGCGAAGAACTCCCAGGCGCACGTCTGGTTATCACAGAGCAGGAATCTGATAAGGTTATAGCAACTTGGATATCCGGGAATAAACCTCATACAGTTAAACTTGAACCAGGCAACTATACTTTGACAGAAATCACAGCACCTAAGGGATACGAAGTGGCAGAGTCCATCAACTTCACAGTAGATGAAGACGGACTCGTAGGATCCGATAAGGTTGAGATGAAGGACGCTCCGACACCCGAACCAGAGGAACCAGAAGAACCAGAAGAACCAGAACCAACACCTGTTGTTGAGACGACAGAAATCACTGTAACAAAGGTATGGAATGATGACAACAATGCTGACGGAATCAGACCTGCGAGCATCAAAGTAAACCTATTGGCTGACGGAGTACAGAAGGGCACAGCAAATATTACAGAATCCAAAGGATGGAAGCATACTTGGAATAACCTCCCGACCAAGACAACAGATGGCAATGTAATTTCATACACTGTTGAAGAAGCAAGTGAAGTAAAGGGTTACACTTCTGTTGTTGAAGGATTTACCATCACAAACACACATGAACCGGTCGTTCCTGAGGAACCTGTAGAGGAAGAACCAGAAAACCCAACCATAAAGATTTCCAAGGTTGATGCTACAACAACAGCCGAACTGCCAGGAGCAGAGCTTATCATTCGTGATAGCAACGGAAAGGTTGTTGAAAGCTGGGTATCAACAGAGGACGTACACGAAGTACAGCTTGCCCCTGGTAAATACACACTGACAGAGATTACAGCACCTGAAGGATACGAGGTTGCAGAAACAATCAGCTTCACAGTAGGAGAAGGCGGACTCGTAAACGGCGAAAAGGTTGTCATGGAAGATAAGCCGACACCAAAGAATCCTACAGTAGAAATCAGCAAGGTTGACGCAACAAATGCTACTCAGGAGCTGGAAGGGGCAGAGCTCATCATCCGTGATAGCAAGGGTAAGGTTGTAGACAGCTGGACATCCACAAAGGAAGTTCATAAAGTACAGCTTGCACCTGGTGAATACACACTGACAGAGATTACAGCGCCTGAAGGATACGAGGTTGCAGAAACAATCAAGTTCACTGTTGGTGAAGACGGACTCGTAGGATCTGAAAAGGTGACCATGTTCGACGAACCGAGCAAGCCTGAAGAACCAACACCGGAAGAGCCGACAAATCCGAACGAACCAGAACCAGAAGTTCCGGACAAACCGGATAAGCCGGAAGAGCCAAAACCGGATAAGCCGACAAACCCGGACGAACCAGAACCAGAGGTTCCGGACAAACCGGATAAGCCAGAAGAGCCAAAACCGGATAAGCCGACAAACCCGGATGAACCAGAACCAGAGGTTCCGGACAAACCGGATAAGCCGGAAGAGCCAACACCAGATAAGCCGACAACACCGGACGAACCAGAACCAGAAGTTCCGGACACACCGGATAAGCCGGAAGAGCCAAAGCCGGACGAACCGACAACACCTGATGAACCAGAACCAGAAGTTCCGAACACACCGGGTGAACCAGAAGAGCCAACACCGGACGAACCAACAACACCGGATACACCTGATGAACCGGAACCAAATATTCCGAACACACCGGGTGAACCGGAAGAGCCAACACCGGATGAACCGACAACACCGGATACACCTGATGAACCGGAACCAAATATTCCGAACACACCGGGTGAACCAACAGAGCCTACTCCGAATATCCCATCAACACCGGGTAGACCGACAGAGCCGACTCCGAACATCCCGACAACACCGGGTAGGCCAACAACACCAAGCGTACCGTCAATCCCAAGCACAGGCACACCGAAGACAGGTGACGCAAACGACATGGGACTGTGGATTGCACTGATAGCTCTCTCTGCAGGAACAACACTCGCAGTAGTAGTTAGAAGAAAAACAAAGAGAGGTTAAACAGCCCCCTCAGTGACATACCGACAGGTATACTCATTGTTAATAGGAGCGATTCCGAAAGGGTCGCTCCTTTTCACAGTTTGTAATAAATAACCTACGTATTCCCGCAAGATTGTTATAGAAATAAAGACACCAGAACTTAAGACTAACGCTCTGCTATACGCAGGGCTTTTTTCATGCCATGAATCTCAAATATTACACAACAAATAAGAATGAAAAAAGAGTCCCTATTTCAATATGTTATTTATGTGTGCCAAAAACCAAACCATTATGTTATCGTTTTTTGTAATTTTTCAAAACAATTATTAAATAATAGCAAAACCGTAACATTACATAACACTTCGCTGTCGTTTTGATAACGGATTGGTAGAGAAAAAGGCATAAACTTCATATAGTACTAAAGTACTAGACCGAAAGTATTAGGTCAAAAGTACTAATACAAAAGAAGTAGGTCGAAATGTAGCGAGTAGTTTAGTACCAATCAAACCGAACACATACTAGCAAGCAAAAAAGTGCATTCTTTGTATATAAATTGTGAGGGGGATCAATAAAAGTGGTGGAGTTAGAAATCCTTCCTCTGGCAGAGGTGGGATTTTATTATTGTCTAAACTCACCGCTACACAATTTTTTAACATATATAGAGGGGATATCGTTATTTCAAAAGTAGTTATTGAGAATCAAAGACTGAGGGAAAAGAAATGAGTAAGAAAAACATTTTAAGAAAGACACTAAGTGTACTCCTAGCTTTTGCACTAGTACTTGGAATGATGCCACAGATAGGTGGTGCGAGCAAGGCGTATGCTACAGAAGGAACAGTCGCTGTTTCCAAAGTTGATGAAAACGGCAATCCGCTTGAAGGTGCAACACTTCACATTGAAGATGGAGCGGGAAATGTAGTAGTAAATGCCTGGGAGAGCACAACAGAACCAAAAGAAGTTAGCCTAAACCCAGGAACATATTACGTTGTAGAAGACAGCGCTCCTACAGGATATAGCATAAGCGGAAGTGGAAGAACAAGCTTCGTAGTTAGCGGTGAGGCATCAAATCCCGAGATAGGATTGACGCCTGGAGACGAAATAGAAGTTGTCGCATCTAAAACTAATGGCGGAATCATATATGGAAGGTCTTTTTCCGAACTTTCGAACGGTAAAGGACTAGCCTTTTGCGTTAACCCACAGGCTGCATGGGTTTGGGATGTATATGAAGGTAGAATACCATGCATCGTTCGCGACAAGAGCCAGGTCGACCTCAGCACTTTTGGTAATAAAATATCTCAAGGAAGAACTATTGGCATTTTCTTAAACACAATTGGAACAGCTGGTAGATACCATAATGTAAAACTCAATGACGAAAAAATAGAACAAGTAAAGAAGGTTCTTTGGGCCACATATGACTTCATGATGACCGGAGACCTTAATAAAGATCATACTGGAATAATAAAGGGTTTTGCTGGAGATAGAATCTTTAATAATCGTTTTGCACAAATGTGCGTAAGCTATGCTGTCGAATATGCGATAGCTGAGATTACCAGTCCGGGTTCTGTAAATTGGAATAGGATTGTAGAAAGCGATAGCGAAACTGTAGGCAAGCAAAAGACCCTTGCTAAAGCCCTGATTGATGCTGCAAAAGGTCAGACAGGATATTTTGCTGCATATACTGGATACAGCCTCGTATATCTTGAAGCTGAGAACCCAAATCAGCAGAATTTTGTGGTTCCTGCGGGATCGATTACGGAAGTAACAGTAGTAAATGAGCCTGTTACTGATGATGTACCGGAGATTCCAGAAACTCCCGAAGGCAATGTTACCATCACGAAGGTTGACGAAAACGGTAATCCGCTCGAAGGTGCAGTACTTTATATTGTAGATGGCGAGGGAAATGTAGTAGTAAGTGCTTGGGAGAGCACAACAGAACCAAAGAGAATTAATCTAAACCCAGGAACATATTACTTAGTAGAAGATAGAGCTCCAGAGGGATATAGGAGGTTAGAAGGAAGGAAAGAAATCGTAGTTGATGAACCCACCTTGGTTACTATCACTAGCCCAACAGCTGGTGCTGACGGAAAGCCGATTAAGCTTCCCGGATACAATGCATCAGATATAACAAATCCAATACAGAATACAATTCTTAATCTTCAGTCAAATAAGATTGATTCAGCATATGGCTTTGGTGCTAACGCATTCACCGGCAGAGACATAAATGGTATTGAGATGCCGGCAGGAGTTCCTGTTTATTGTATGGAGCCGAATATAGGTGTTCACCAGAGTGAATATCAGGTCATCAAGTTCAGCAATCTATATTTCGAAAAATTCTTCGGAATGCCGATTTATCAGGGTTACTTTGGCGGACGTGCTCCTGATGCTGACGCGCTTATTCGTGTTGCATACGTAGGCGCATCCGGCGATGGTAAAGGATACAGCTCACGAGCAAAGGATAAAGCTGAATTCCTGCGTGCAACTCAGCAGGCTATATGGAAAGTTTCAGCAAATAAGGATCCGAATTTCACTAATGAAGACACACAGGAATATAGAGACCTTGTAAATGATCTTATTGCAGCTGCAAATGACACAACAATTAACGTTCCTGAACATTATGCATATTGCATCATACAGAGGAGTGGACTTAGCGGACAATACAGCCAACCATTCATGGTTGCAACATTTGGCAACCCATCTGATGCAATTCCTGTCGTTAATCCAATAGAAATAGATCTAGTAAATGAAAACGAGAGTGAAGAAGAACAAGATGAGCCGATTAAGATTAAGATTGTAGCCCAGAAGAAACTCGCGGGTCAAACAGCACCAAGTCTTTCGGAGGTAGCTGGTCAGTTCAGATTCGTCCTTTCAGGACCGAACAACTTGTTCATTGAAGGAACTAATGACGAGACAGGAAAAGTCAATTTCGCTGAAATAACAATTGATAGTGAAGTGACAAGTACCTTCATGATTAAAGAAGCGTCGGGTACTGACAGCAATATCAACTATGACAATGTACCAAGAACTGTTATCGTGAGAACAGAATTACAAGGCAATAAAATAGTTGTCGCTTCAGCAACAATGGGTCAAGGCGAACCTATAACAATTCCGGAAGCTGTAGATGGAGTAGTTACTCTTACACTTCCAGCAGGAAACGAATTTGTAAATACATACATCGAAATAGAAGAAAAGATTGTACCTACAGTAAAGACAACAGCAGAGGCAGAGAACCTAGAAGCAGCAGCAAATCAGACAGTAGTAGATACAGTAAAGCTTACCAACTTAAAGGCAGGAGTAAAATACACA
>CADBSP010000264.1 GCA_902797405.1 uncultured Eubacteriales bacterium
CAGGATCAAGGAACCACCGGTATGTTTCACCGGTCTCATCCTCGACCTGATGCTGGATCACGTCGTCCCTTCCGCTCTGGACCTCCTGGTGGTAAATGCCTCCTATCACTTCTTTCGCATGATCCCACTGCCAGTCGCTTTCTGTATTCGGCCACCAGTCCTCCGTAAACATCGGAGCGTCTACCGTGATTTGTCCCGTATCAAAGGCGATGGCAAAGTGTTTATATTTATATGTAAAAGTTCTTTCGTCTTCTATTACCTGGCCGCTTGGTTCCTCTTCCCACGCACCAACGCCATACCCGACATCCGGTCGCGGAACAGGAATGCACCTGGGCGCACTTCCTTCCGGAACCTCCTCTGTTATTTCTGTGTTTCCGTCGAACCAGGTTCCGTTTACAATTTCATATGTAACCGTCTTCGTTGAAATCGCTGCGTCCTTCTCGAATACAGCAACAATCTTTCCGGACCTTGTCAGATCAAAACTATAATCCTCTGCCGTGGAAAGTGCGTCGCCATCTTCTCTTCCATCCGCCCATTTGACAAAATGATAGCCCTCATCCGGAAATGCGACCAGACTCAGCTCCTCTGTTGCCCCCTCGTAGAAGCTCATGCTGTGTTCGTCCAATCCAAATTCAACATTTCCGTACCTTATTTTTCCGCCGCTCTTTTCTTTGTTCTCGGTTATATCAAAGGTCTTAACGTCCAGGTCTACATACCAGGTAGCCTTCAGATTCACGTCTTCATTGATTTCAGTATCAAAATCAAAGGCCTGAGATCCGTCCATGGTTATCCAGCCACCGAATTCCCAGCCATCTCTGACCGGGTCCGCAGGCTTCCTGGCCTTCTCTCCGATCACAACGGGCTGCGTCATGTCCTCATCCGGCATGTTTCCGCTCATAGGACTAAACCTTACGGTAAAGGTTATCTTGCGGAATTTCGCTGTGAGCTCGGTATCCTCGCTCAGGTAGAAACCAAATTCTTCGTTTGTACTTACCTGGGTGTCCCCCTTATACCAACCGTCGAATAAATAGGTCTCATTTGGTTCTGCAGTCACCTTGACTCCGCCGTGCTCATGCACGCCGGCTCCGGTTACGGTTCCACCCTCCTGTGGCTCCACGTTTAATTTAAGCTCGTGGGTCTTCCGAACAAACTTTGCTGTAAGGTTTGTGTCATCATCAAGAATGAATTTATAGGTCGCATCGCCGGAGACTTTGTTCTCACCATCGTACCACCCATCAAATTTATAGGCTTCCTCCGGGGTTGCTATTATCTCTACCTCGGTTCCGCGCTCGTAGGTTCCCGAGCCTGTTACCGTTCCACCGACGTGCTCCGGCTCCACATTTAGCTTGACTTCAGCGTGAATCTTCTCGAATTCTACGTCGATATAGAGCTTCTTTGCGAAAGTATTCCATGCCCATCCGCCCTTTGTTTTCGGAATATCAAAGACGGGATTCGCCGCTAAATCCTCCGGGAATGGAGTTCTGAAAGTCTGGTCCAACTGGAATTCCGAAAACTGTCCGGCCTTTTCCGCATTCTGAGTGCGCCAGCTGAACTTGGCGGACTTGAGTCTATAGCCCTCGTCAGGATTTGTGATGAGGCTGACCTTGTCGCCTTCCATGACTTTGGTGGTGTCCGTCCAGCCGCCCTCCTCTTGCTTCTTTACTGATGCGGTTCCGTTCCCTCCTATAACATTCGTAACGATGTCCATGTAATGAAGCTGGGTCAGGTATACAACAGCATTTGCCGCAGGCATTCTGAATAGGGAATGCGGGGTTCCGTTGGGCTCCTGGAAATTGTGCCTGATGTCTTCGTGAATGACTTCGCCATTTGAACACACTCTATATACTAATTCATACTCGGTTCCAATTTTTTCAGGCGGGAACAGCTGGTTAAACCAGGCTTTTTCCTCATCCAGGAATACCGGTGTTCCCACAGGGACAAAGGTTCTGTCGTAATTAGAAAGGAATAACGGAAGATCCCTCTTCTTTCCCTCTGGTTTATAGATGACAAAGCCCACATCATCCGTCACACTGACTTTGTACCCGTCACTTATATACGAGTTCACATATATGTCCTGATTTATTGCATGGAATACTGCTCCCGGCCATCCACCTAGACTGCCATCTTCCTTCCCTTCGGTGACGATTCTATAGGAATCGCGGGAACTATCCTCTGGCGAAAATCCCAGCTTGACATCTACACCGTTTTTCACGATACGCTTCTTTGCTCCATCAGCAAAATTATAGGTGCTTCCGGAATTATCGCCATAGTCTGTGATGAAGTAGGTGGAACTCGCATTTCCCGGATCCTTTATATCAAGGATTTCAGCGGTGTGGTAGCCGCCGGCTCTGTTTATCCCAAAGTCTGCAGTAATCTCCACGTCGCCATTTGGCATCGTGAATTTTTTGCTGCCTTTGATGTTCATAGGTGCGCTGAATTTGGAAGAGCTCACCACCAGCCTATCCAGCGCTGCATACACTCCATTATTTACATTTACTTTTATTTCGGTTCCCGCAGGAACTCTCAGCTCGCTTACCGTCGCCTTTCCTATTTTTCCTGGGTCGTTTACGTACTCAACGAGCTCGTCGGTATAATTATTTGTGATTTTGATATTAAAGAATTTGCTCGGGTCGCCTTTTGTTTCAAAATTAAGTGTAGAGGATCCACTACCTACGGTA
>CADBSP010000265.1 GCA_902797405.1 uncultured Eubacteriales bacterium
GCTCTTGAACCGGATACATTAAAAAGAAAAGCTGAGGAAAAGAAGTATATTAAGAAGTGCCAGCCAATATTACAATCAGGAATAAGTGATTGGGTAAAAACAAAACAAGAAATGATACAAGAACTAAAATATATACTGGAATAGAATTTGTCTATACCAATAAGCAATATAATAGTCTGCAAAGCCAATGCGTTAGAAAGCGTATTGGCTTTTTACTATGCGAGAAAAAAGAAAGGGGAAAGAATTATGCAGAATCAAGAATCTAAAGACAAAATCCCCGCCGTTATCAAGAAAATCGGGGAGATGACCTACAAAGTCCGTGTCTATTTCAATGAGGACAGCAAAGAGAATTTGCAGGAGAAAATGGAGCGTATTATCCGTGAGGAAGTCAAAAATCCGTCAAAACAGGGTGAGTAGCCTATTAAAAAGTCCTTGACATTCCGTTACAGGCGAAACAATCAAATTAATATTTAATATTCAAGACGATTTTCAAATTATGAAGGTCGTCTTTTTTATTGTCAAAAAATCGAAAGGAGAAAAGATGATTAGAACACGTAGAGATTATTTTGAAGTAGAGGTAGCAAGAGAGGTAGGACTTAATGCTGCTACGGTAGCCTCGTTCCTTTGGGACATCATGAGGGTGGATTCGGAGATGAAGTATAGGCATGGTCATGCTTGGGTCAAGGCGTCCTACGGATTCATTTCCCTTGCGATGCCTTATCTCACTAAATGCCAGGCAAGGCACGCGGTGAAGAAGCTCATTAAGAAGGGCTATATCAAGAAGGGACGCTACAGCGATAACAAGTTTGATCACACCAATTGGTATGCCTTCACTGAGTACGGTTCGGCGATGATGAATTTTGGTGAAAGCTATGAAGAAGAGGACGACTAAAAGGGGGCATAAATACAGACTGTGTCCCGAGACCTGTGTCTATCGGGACAGGCTCGCACCCTTCTGCGAGCATTGCACCAAGAAATTAGTAGAAGAAATGGAGGCGAAGAGACGTGAGTGTAGATCCAAAGAAAATCAAAATGCTGAGTAAGCTGGCGGAGCACGGAGCTGACACCGAGAAGAAGATAACCACTCTCGGTATTTCTGACCTGCTTGAAATCTGTGAGGACAGCAAAGCCCTCGCAATCCAGGAGATTAAGTTGATTATGGACTTTCAGGAAGCAATCAAGGTGAGGCGCGGCATAGCGTTCCTGCTTGACGCAGAAGAAGAGAAGGAGGAAAAGAAAGATGAAAAAGGTAATGAAAGAAGTAAGGGAAAAGAAGATAGAGGAAGTGATGATACACAGTTTGAAGGAACTATCGACGCTGATTGAGGACCTCCCTGAAGGAACAGTCCTAAGCGTTGACGTCAAGGTGGTGACTGAAGATGCCTAAACAGAAAGAAAATGAGTTAAAGGTAGTCAACGTTCGTCTGGTGAAAGAACCGTCACTCTATAGCGACGAGCCAATCACTTCGCCGCACGACGTACTGAACCTTGTTGCCAAGGAACTTTCTCAGTACGACAGGGAAGTGTTCGCTATTCTTAATCTCAAGACCAACGGCCAGGTAATCAATCTGAATCATCATCTACAGCGCACTCGTATGCTCCATGACCATGGGAGCGCTCACGGTCTTTGCGGCCGATGACCCGGTCACTGTAGTAAGCAATCTTTCAACTTTCATTTTCAGCTTGATTAGAGCAATCGGCCTCATCCTCTTGGGATTCGGTATCGTGCAGGTGGGTATGTCCCTCAAGTCTCACGATCCTTCCCAGAGAGCAAACGGGATCCTGACCCTGGCCGGCGGAATCATAATCACCTTCACTAAGGAAATCCTGGACCTGATTGTTGGGTAAACAAAGGGCGGCCTTTGGCCGCCTGTACATGATAGGCGTAGGACTTGATTATTGTCAGAAATATTGACAATTACAATTATAAATATTATTCTTGTTAAGAAGCTTTTTTTGATGCAAGGAAATGAAACTATCAGTATTCTAGTTTAGGAGAATTAGTTTATGGCGAAGAATAAATCCAAAAAGGAAGTTAAATCCCATATCTCACAGTCTATAGAGAACTTGCAAGAATACCTTAATGCCCTGACAGATATCAAATCTCGAGAGGCAACAAGCCAAGCAGATAAATTGGCATATTGGATAGAAGACTATACGCGTTTTCTATCAAAAGAGAAAACATTTAACCCTGAAAAGCAAATGTCGTACCGACGTGGAGATATTGTAAAGGTACATCTGGGCTACCGAATTGGCAATGAGGAAGGAGGATTGCATTTTGCAGTGGTTGTTGACCGCCATAATTCTAAAAAGAGCGGTGTGGTTACAGTTGTTCCTCTTACTTCCAAGAAAAAGGGTAAAAAGCTTAATGCTAATAATGTGGATTTAGGAAATGAGCTGTTTCGTCTTATGATGAGTAAACATGATAAACTTTATAAGGAAATCGGTGACAAGATACATATAGTTAATGAGAAGCTTAAGAATCTTGATGAGATGGCAGAATCAAAAGAAGTTGCAAGTATAAATATGCAGTTAAGAGAACTTGAAAGTAAGGCTAAGGAACTAGATGAAATTAAGAAAAGTATGCTTAAAATGAAGGAAGGGAGCGTAGCCTTACCAAACCAGATAATTACTGTTAGCAAGATTCGCATATATGATCCGCGACATTCAGGAGATGTCTTGTATGGGATAAGGTTATCAGATACAACACTTAGTGGAATTGACGATAGAATCAAAGAAATGTATCTTTAGGTAAAAAAAATTTACACATTTTTTCAAAATAATTGTTCACTTTTAGGATAAATGTGGTATAATCCACCTATGAACTGGTAACATTGCGCTATATGCGCCCAACCAGAAGACATGGCCTTTGGCCGTAGGAGAGTTCTTTATTGGACTCTCCTTTTATTTTTTGAAAACGAGAAGGTGATTCACAGAATGTCAAATACTAAAACAATCAGAAGGGAGGGTACTTATCTATGTCGGATAATTGGGTAGTGCAGAAGCTTTTGGATATGCTTAATACCTGGAATGAGAAATTGGCGGAGGTGTGGGATTTGCTCACGACGAGTCCAGAGAGTTTTATTGGTGGAGTCAAGTTCTGGTCCTGGTACGGGCTTAATGGAATAGTAGAGCGGTGGGCATGCTTTGTGAACCGGTGCGCGGATCGGTGCGGCTATATCGAGGGCTGCATCATCCACAAGTTTGCAGGTGTTGAATCGGAATAGACTTATTCCAGGCCAGAAAACAGTAGCAAAGACCGAGCTACGAACTATCAGCCAGAGACATCATCTTTATTGACTGGGAGCCTGACGGCCTTTGTGACCAACAACGGAATCGCAGAAAGCTGCGACGTAACTCATGTCTATACGATTGAGGGGAATACGTCGGATATTTGTGCGAGTAGAACGCACTCGGGGAATAGTTTTTATGTCTATAGGTATGGGCTGCCGGGGTATTAAAAGATTAATCTTTCAATAAAAAATAACTTACTAATGAGGTGAAGAAGTATCGACAGAAAGCATTTATTTGCAGAAAACAAAAAGGTTTGTTATTATTCAAATAATCTTATTTATACTAAAAAGCATGAAAGGAAGATGCCTATGTATGGTATAGCAATCTGTGATGATAATTGGAGAGATTGTGACAGGATTGAAGGATTAATAAGGAATGTATGGGATAACAGTGATGAATTGTTATTCTATACTTTCTCAACTGGAGATGAGCTAATTAAATCTATTGAAACAAATCTGCCGATTAACTTATTAGTTTTAGATATGCAAATGCCAGGGTTTGATGGAGATGCAACAGCAGCAAGGTTCAGACTCAAATATCCTGATGCAGTTTTGGTATTCTGTTCTGGAGTTTATTTACCCACAGTTAAATCTTTTGAAAGCAATGCATATAGGTTCCTTCTAAAGGAATATAGTGATGAAAGATTGCATAGAGAGATGCGAGTCATACTCCAAGAAATGAAGCGACGTTCTGATGTGCCTACAATAGCAATAAGTTTTAAAGGAGAGTTTACAACACTTAGAGTTGATGAAATACTGTATGTCGCAGGTAGAAAATATGGTTCTTCTATTTATGTAATAGATCGAGAAACTAAGCAGAGTAAAGAGATGATTTCAAATTCAAGTGCTAAAGAACTGTTTCATGAATTGAGTAATTATCATTTTAGGTACGCACACAATAGCTATTTCATTAATCTTCTATACGTAGTCAAAATAATGAATCATGAAATTGAGTTGAGGGATGGAACAATACTGACAGCATCACGATCCAAGGAAAAAGCATTTCGAGCAGAGCTAGCCTCATATTTAGGGAATAAGTATTAAAATGGGAGGCATAAATGAATTCATTGGATTATTTAGTATTATTACTAAGTTGTGTGGCGGAAATATATATATGCTATGATTTTATAAGTGTGTTTTATGATATGCGAACGTATCATAAACCTTATAATGCAATGTTGTTCTTAGGAGGAGTACTTGCAATATTTTTCGTTAATATGATTGGCGTTGCAAATCTAAATCTTATTTTTTTCCCTTGTATATTATTGCTCTTCACTGTATTAATGTTTGATATAAGTTATATACACGCGATTATGTATGTGCTAATAGTGTTTTTGATAATGATTGGTGGAGAGTTTTTTTATGTTTTACTCTATGAATGGATTGAACCAGATAGTGCGATAAACTTGGCAGAGATACCAGAGATAACATTTGCCACGAAGTTGATAGCTTACATAGTTTTGGCGATTATTAAGCAATTCTCTAACAAAAGCAAGAGGCGTATGACAAATAAAGTGTTTGTATTGTATCTTTGTGTACCTGTTTCTAGCTTGGCCATGATGATGACAACATATTTCATTGTTGAAAACTATTTGGGCGATTCCAAAATCAAGGTTGGATTAACAATAAGCTATGGATTGATGTTGCTGTGTAGTATTATCGCATTTTATGCCTTCAATGAATATGCCATAAGTATCCAAAGTATTATGGAGCAGGAATGGCAGATAGAAAAAGAACGTATGAATAAAGATTACTATACTAAAGTGGCAGAAATGAATGAAGAGCAAAGAGCTATATTGCATGATGTCAAACATTACATAAGGCTTGTAACTTCGGTAAATGGTTTTGAGGATAAAAAACACATAAGTGACCTAATAAAAAAACTTAATACAGAGATTGAGAATAACGAAAGACAGTTAATATCAGATGCACCAATACTTGATGTGCTGCTATCAGAACGAAAACGATACGCTGATAACAATGGAATAGAATTCAATGTTTCTGTAGAACCAGGACTTCAGTTTGGAGAAACTGGTGAGGCTGACTACATTATTATGCTGAGCAATATCCTTGATAATGCTACAGAAGCTGCAAGCAATGCGGATAATAAAAAGATTGTAGAAATAAACGTGTTTAGAAGTGAGAACAGTGGTTTCATTGTTTGCAAAGTTCTAAATACATTTAATATAAACGATGTCAGAATCGTAGGTGGGGAATTGATTTCAACAAAAAAACACCAAGGGATTCATGGATATGGTATAAAAAACATTGAGAAATCAGCGGAGAGGCATGGAGGATCTTTCAGTATTGTTTTTAAGGATGAATTAGCGGTATCCACACTCGTTCTTCCAATATGAAAAAGGACATTATTCAAATCACTGCGTGGAATATAAAGAACTACGTCTTTGAGTACGCTTTGATTTTTGATTCGTAATGGTTTTTGTAAATTAAAACTGACAACAACAATCAAAAAAGACTAATAAAACATCCAAAAATACCAATTGTATTGATTCTAAAGGCAGTATTAGGCAAAATGACGACATATTAATAGTTAAACTTTGTAAGTATTTTTGGAGGCCAACTATGAAAAAGAAAAAAGGATTGAAAGCATTAGCTGTACTTGATGTATTGGCATTTGCACTTTTTGTTCAGACAGTTAACAGTGCATGTGTATGGCATTTTCATCAACCTAAAGTTCCTATTGTTGATGTAAATAGTTTAAGAAAAAAAGATGATAGATGATATAGTAGACAGAATAGTTTCGAGAAGTAGAAACGATGCTTCAGATGATACAATCGCAGTGCTTAAATATGGATATACCGTAATGATTGAGATGATGCTTATCATCTTAATATCAATAGGTATAGGAGCACTGATGAATTGTTTGGTGGAACTAATTATTTTTTCGTTGTCATTTATATTATTACGGACATTTGGTGGAGGTTATCACGCAAGAACAGCAAAAGGCTGCATTATAATGTCAGCAATGGTGACATTATTGTTCTGTGTCGGCATAAAAACAATTGACAGGATTTATGTTCCTATGTTTGCATCTTCAATACTTGTGTTTATAATAACTATGATTAGCTATATTCCAATGAGTGCTGTGGGTGATGAAACAGTAGAGAGAAGATGTCTATTTATAACAAAAATAACCTTTCCCATTTTAATGATTCTTTCTGTAGTCATATATCTGTTTGCGTCTAAAACTTATGGAACAAGTGTATTGGTAGGTGAGGCGGTTTGGCTATTATCTGCTAATATTGAAAGATTGAAACACGGCGTTAAATTCAGAAAGAGTATATAGTGATTCTCGAGAAAAGCGATTTCTGATTATTCAAGTGTTTTTTCAGCGGCAAAAGAATGAGTGATTTACAGGCGGTAATTATACCGCCTGTAAATATGTTGACACATGATATAAAAGTGAAATAAGGTTCCTGTTGATAACAAAGCCATATTGGCTGTGGATCTGAGGTTTAGCTATTGATCATTCTGCGTTCTACTTCACTTATTATTATGCTTGGAGAGATTCCTAATGCATCGCATATAGCTCAAAGTGTATCTAATCTAGGCACTACTTTGCCGTTTTCGATATCGCTCAGATGACTTCTTGGGATATCAGCTTGTCCACTAAGAACTTCTTGAGATTAATTTTTCTTTTTTCTATATTCGCGAATGACAGTGCCTATGATTTCTCGTTTGTATTCCATTTATAACCTCTCTTTGTGACTACGCAAGTGTTAGAATCACTAATAGAGTAAAATTGAAAAATGAAACAATTGTCGGGTGTTCCCGATAAGCGAACAAATATAATTATTGTATTCTTTATGAATGTCATTACATAGTTTGGTGATTATATAATTGAGATTTATTTATTATTCGTGCAAAGAATAAGTATAGCACACGCAAAGAGTGATATAGAAAGGAAGTATTGAAATGGAAATTACTAATAATTCATATCAGTTCATTCAAATTGTCTTAAATATAGTGGGTTTATTGTTTGTAATTATTGGATGGATAATTCCATACAGTACTAGTTTAAAGACAAATGAAAAGAATATGGAAGATGAGAGAGAGTTTGAAACAATAAAATGGAAAAAGGAACAAATAGATAAACAGATATCAAAGCTTTATGGACCAGTATACGCCATATTATTAGAGAATGATATTAGGTTTAACCGAATTTTACACCAAATGGGAAGAAGGACAGTTTTTAATGAAAATGAGGGTATTGATAGTTTAAGCGAGGACGATCAAAAGATATGGATTCATTATGTGGAGGAGTATAAGGTTAAAGGTCAAATGGAAATCGTGAAGATAATAGAAGCTAACTTACACTTGATTCATAATCAGGAGATACCACAGTGTTTTGCAGTATTTATGGATTACGCAATTGGTTGGGATTTGCTAGATAATCAAAAGAAAAATGAGGTTCCTAATTTTTATGAGTACTCTTATTCCTTTAATTATCCAAGGGAATTCACAGCGTATATAAATGATACACTTGAGTTGCTTTTGAATGAGCAAGCAAGGCTAATGGGTAATCCTGTGGACGATAACGTTAAGATGTTAGAGAGTTTTAATAATATTGTGCTTCCTTGTTGAAAGATACAGAAGAGATAGAATATATATGCGATTATAACAAGTGTAAATATATTACTGTAGTTTATTATCATGGCGGGTTGGCCTAGTTGCTATTTGAATTATAATAGCTGTGAATGTTTTCGCTTTTTCTTTTCAATAATGATTATGTACCGGTGGTGAATAACACCGGTATTTTTATTTGTTTAGGTACGTGTTTTTATCAATGGAACGTACAAAAAAAGCTGTTATAAGTGCCATTATGTCTAAAGGCCTTGATGAGGATTGATTAGATGTACATAATAGCATTAGCACGAGTGACATATGTAATAGTATGTTTTTGTTTTATAAAGTGTCGTAGGTTGTTAAATGAGAGGTGTCTCGTTGAATAAAAAAAGAATGATAAAAATCCTCGTATTTCTTTCTGTTATTGCTGTAATTTATTTCATAACGTGGGGCATTAATTGGTATCAGTTTTATAGAAATGTCGATATAGAATATGAACAGCTTAGAGATAAAACATTTATAAAGTGTAATGACAATAATACGTTCACAATAAAATGTCCAGACTTGTTCTCTTTTACTGGAAACTATGCTATTTCAGATGATAATGTAGCAATTATAATTTGGACACGGCCATTTTCGAAGGTGAAAGAAGCAATAGGTGTAGAGATATCAGATGAATCTGGATTTAAAATATATAGATTCTATATTGACAACGAGATTAATTATGACGAAAAGAATTCGACAAAGTTCTCAATAGAAGAAACAAACGCAATCGAGACATTATTAAACCAACATAGAGAAACGGTTATACACATGATTGATAAATGTGTAGAAGAATGGAAGATAGAAATATAATTCCCCAGAGCATTTAAGGAGGTGAAGATATAATGAAAAGCATATTAAGTGGACGAAGGATTCTTGTCTTAGCTATTTGTTTGTTCATTGCTACTGCCATATTATTCTCGAGCACAGTGGGGGCTTATACTGTTGCACAAAGTTTTTCAGCTAGTGGAGTGTTTAAATCTCCTTGGACTTTATCTAAAACCACATGGTTTCAGTATGGTGGCAGAGATATCCTTACATACGGGTATAACACAACTTTTATTAATGAAGATTTCGCATATTCTTACTCCGATTGTGCGGTTCATAGAGCCGCTATTAAAAATGGGAATGGTACACATTATGCTGGATGGTATTATGCAAATTACTATTCCGACTTAGAAGTAAGACATAAAGGAAATACTGTATACTACTATACACATCATAATTAAACATAATCAAAAAATCATTTATTAATATGCTCTGGGGAAAGATTTATGAGCGGATGGATACATAAAACAATAATATTTATATGTGTGTTGATATTGTTGTTTAGTGTAGGTTTTGTTTTCGATGGAGAAATATCCATTCTTTATTATAACAATATCCAAGATTACTTTTATCAAGCTAGTTTCTATTTTGAGTATAGAGACGCTAATATTTCGAGTGATGAGGTGCTTGAAGATTTTATTTTGTGTGGACGAGAAACCAATGTTGACTTCTTTTTTATTTCCAATAAACCCACATCTTTATTTAGATCAGAAATAATCATCTATTGTTCAGACTTGGATAGTTCTTTTTTTCACGATAATAAAATATCCAAAGGAGAGTATAATAGTTTATTTATGGGGGAAACAATTATAGATATCTGTCCTCTTGAGGAAATAAAAGATATGGATGAATTCACGGAGTGCTTTTTTGTTGGTGGTGAAGGGCAATATGAATCATTCTGTGAGTTTAAAAAACTGTTGATAGATAAGTATGGGGGAGGATTTCCTAAAGAGTATAATTCGAATGAATCACTTTTCTTAAATGTGGGTTCAGTATGGTTGATCATCATCGGCTTATACCTTTTATTATCGTTTTATACTACGATAAGACTAAAAAAAGAAATAGCTATTAAAATGATTATGGGCGTGAGCCCTAAGGGTGCATTTTTAGTCAAGTCACTAACAGAGATTATTTCAATTATTGGTTGTATGCTATTATTGCCTCTATTATTATCAATGTATACCAATTGCGATTTTTTATATTGGACGATAATTAAGTACAATACGATGGGTATTATTTGTATTCCATTTATTAATTATTATCTTGTAAGAGTAAATTATAAAAAAGATTTATCTGTAAATACAGTTAAACTAGTAGTAATACCAAACTATATTATAGGAACTATTGTAAGTATAGGTATTGTTATATCTCTTCTGGCATCATTTGTGTCTGCAAATAGGATTATAAACACAGATAAACAAAAACTTTTTTGCAAAGAACATAGTACATATAATTATTATAGATTTGCATATAGAAATAATTCTAAAGCCTACCAAGAATCTGATTTATTGGAAAAAGGCATTGATCCTGATGCATTAATCAATAGTGATTTCTACAATGAGTATAAAAATAAATCTTTACAATACTCTGATTTGAGCGATAATTTTAACTCGGAATACCCTGTCATATTGATTAATGACCAGGCTCTTAAGGAATTAGATAGATGTAATTCAGGCTGGATTTCTTTAAATGATTTTGAAGAGAAAAAAAAGGTTGTAATACTACATCCAATTGCTGTAAAAGAATTAGATACAACTTATGAAATTATAAATGCCTTTTTTCCGGATTCGCTAATGGATATTGAACCGATAGAGTATAGAAATACCATGGGCGTTGTAGGATTTCATGAAACGGATACAGGAATGCAGTCAACATATTATGAGAATCCGATACTTATTTATTATCCTTCACAGATGCGAGAAGATGTAGATTTATATTATGCTTATGACATTATGTATAATATTTCAAATGAAGAATACGAATCATTTTTATTATCTTCCAAATTGCAAAATGAGGTCCATACAGTTTCTAATGTGTTGGAATCATACCTATATAGACGAACCCTAGTTTATAGAAAAAGCCTAATGGTTTTTACTGTAACTCTCATTATTACAATTCTATATTTATTAGTTCTTGTAGCAATCATAAACATAGAATACAGATTAAATGCGATTGAGATTTCGGTTAAAAAAATCCTTGGCTACTCTATTTTTTTAAGGTTTAAGACAGCCTCAATTATGGTTGCGTTTGCAAACGTGCTAGGTACAGTGATATCCGTGATTATTAATACATATTATGGTTTTGGGGAAGGGTCTGTAATAATTTCTATAGGAGCGTTTATGGTCATTGTTAGTGAAACACTATTATTTTCAATAATTAGAAGATATGATAGAAAAAAGGTGACGAGTATTTTAAAGGGTGCGGTCTAATGATAGTTGGGGAAAGAATAACAAAAAAATATGGAAAACAATTCATTTTCAAAGATTATGATTTTATTGTTGATACTAAAGAATTTGTGTGTTTTTCTGGGAAAAGTGGTGCTGGAAAAACAACCCTTTTAAATATTATTGGATTAATAGAACCTATTGATGCAGGTAAGATTATTATTGATGAGCGGGAGTATTTTACTAATAAAGAAAGATTAGAATACTACAGAACAAAGGTGGGTTTTATTTTTCAGAATTATGCTCTTGTTGAAGGGAAAACGGTAATAGATAATTTAAAGATGGTACGTGAGGAGGATAGAACCGACATATCAATAAGTGATGCGTTATACATGGTGGGTCTACCTAGATATGAGAATAAAAAAATATACACATTATCTGGAGGGGAACAACAAAGAATTGCAATTGCACGCCTGTTAGTTAAGAAATGCGAAATAATCCTTGCTGATGAACCTACTGGGTCGCTTGATGATTATAATTCAGCAATAGTAATGGATCTGATTAAGGGCTTAAACAAAAGTGGAAAAACTGTAATCATTGTATCTCATGATGAAAAGGTTGTTAATCTCTGTGACAGAGTCATAAGGATATAAAGATGGCAATCCTTTCAGTCCGATAAATGACTTTATTCTTCTCTCTATTTATGGACGCACTATTGTCAGGGCTGTCTTTAAAGAAGTTTTGTAAAACACGTTCTGATATTTTACACTATCGGCAGTTATTATTAGAGTAGATGTAGTGATGTTCTTTAGGTCTGGTTTGCCATATGAAATGTTAATAAAGTACTATATTATACCAATAATTCCGATAATACCAATAATTTCGGAAATTTTAATTGTTCTACAAGGGTTTGCGAGTTGTGTAATAATCCTTGCATCAATTATGAATTATAATTTGTTTAAACAGATAGAATATGATAATTAGATAGTTAACCAATCGGTCATATAGCCCTCATTTAAGAGGGTTATATGTTTTCACACGGCTATTTGTAAAGTGCGTTCTCGCGGTTAGAAATAATGAGGGGGACCATTGTGTTTAAATTTAGATTCATGTTATGGGAGGAGTAAATATCGTTAGTCAAATACAAGGGTTGAACAAATAACCTAGAATATTGTGTTGTTTACTAATCATAGTACTAAAAAATATGGGAGTATGGATTAGTTCAATTCTCTTATACTTAAATCTGGGTGTCGATTAATCCATACAGAAAATACAAAAATAGACAATATACATACAATTATTACTGATAGTATTGCGTAAGTATAGGAATAAGAACGATAATTGTCTTACATGACTGATTATGAAAATACATCAACAAAATGATAATGTTTTTTAGAGATGTTCAGGGGAGTAAATTATGCAGAACAAGTATGAAAAGAAACAAAAGGGAGACTTGCCAGTATTAGCAATTTGCTATGATTTCGATAAAACTTTAACTCCGGATGACATGCAAGCACAAGGTTACATACAAGCCGTAGGACAAGATGTAGATGAGTTTTGGATGGAATCGAATATGCTGGCGAGTAATCATGAAATGGATCAAGGGCTTGCATACATGTATATGATGAAAAAGTACTCGAGTGGCAAGATTTTATTTACAAAGGGTACGCTCATGGAACATGGTAAAAGTATACAGCTATTTCCTGGAGTAGAAAAATGGTTCGACAGGACAAAGGAATACGGGAAGAAATGTGGAGTTAAAGTAGAACATTATATTATTTCTTCTGGATTGAAGGAAATGATTGAAGGTACTAGCGTTGCAGAAGCAGGTGCATTTGAAAAGATATATGCAAATTCTTTCCTGTATGATGAGTTTGGGGTTGCTATTTGGCCAGCACAGGTTATTAACTACACTAATAAAACCCAGTTTCTTTTTAGAGTTGAGAAGGGTGTATTGGATATAGGTGATGATGATGTTAACTCACGATTTGCTGAAGAAGATACAAGAGTGCCTTTTAGAAACATAGTTTATATCGGTGATAGTGCAACGGATATACCATGTATGAAACTTGTTAAGACTAGGGGTGGTTATTCAATTGGAGTGTATAATCCAGAGACCGAAGAAAAAACGAAAGTTTATCAACTTATTAGAGATAAAAGGATTGATTATTTTGTCCCCGCGGATTATCGAGAGGGAGAAATACTTGATAAACTGATCTGCTCCATAATAGAAAAGACAGCCAAAAATGAGATGATTGAGAAATATAGAATTAGCTGTGAAAAGGAGACAAAAGATGCAGAACAGTTTGAAAGTATGGAAACAATTATCAAGAGAGAACTTTCTATCGATCTAATAGGAAGCAGTAGTTTCAAGGAAACACATACTATCATTTCTGAACTAAACATGTATGATGACTTTGAACCTGATACTGTAGAAAAACTATTCACTGCAGGAGCAAGAAATGGACAGGTTAGAGCAGTAATTAATGATCCTGACGTAGCTGCATTTTATAATGGCCTAATATCAAAGTGCAATGTGCTGAGTGAGGAGGGCAAGAAGGTTAGAGATTTGATAGATGGGTGCATAGTGAGATGATAGAAATATAGTGATGCGGATTAGTCAATAAATACGATTATTATGAAAGGAGCGTATGATTCGTTTCAGCATGGTGTCATACATGGATTAGCTTAAATGTATTCTAGAAAAAAAGTATTAAATATATCTGAAAACTGTTTAGGGGATAAGTATTGTTTTTTGCTTGATGAACAAGGTGCGTTTACACCTATTGGTGAGGGTGGAACTGGTGTGGTCTATAAAGCAGAACAAGTATTTGATAGGAATAATAATGTTGTTACGCCTAGAGCAATCAAATTTTTTGCATTTAAAGAAGATTTGGTTGAAGAGTATGGATATGCATCAAATGATAGCTTTAAAACTGAAATCATCAACATCACACAGTTTAATCACCAGAATATAATTAAAGTAATAGACGGAGATTGTTACCAAATAATAATAGACAATTGTCCGATTAAAATCCCATATACCGTTACTGAGTATATCGACGGTTGCACACTAGAAAGCATTTTTGAATATAAAAATTCTTCTAATCTAAAGAGCTTTCTTTCTTCGGAGGAACAGGTTTTTAATATTTTTTCACAAATCGCAAAAGGTGTAGTTTATCTTCATGATAACAATTTTTTCCACTGTGATATTGCTCCTAAGAATATTTTTTTAAAAAAGAATTCAAAAGCTGAATGGTTTGCAATAGTTGGAGATCTTGGTGCAGGGCGAACACTGACAAAAGGAAGCTTCAAGGAAACGAAAGTCATCGGGACATATGATTATATGCCCGATGATGTAAAAGTATTAAAAAATAGGAACATTAGCTGGGAAAAATTTCGGGAACTTCAGCCTAAATGGGATTTGTTTGGTATACAACATACAATCACAGATACAATTGATCTAATAAAGAATAGTGGTATTCTTTTGGATATGTGGCATCTTGAGCGTCTTCGCTCTAAACTCAAAGAAAAGGAATATAACAATTCAAAAGAGATACTTGATGATATAGAGTTACTTCATCCAAATAACAAAAAAATTTTTAAACTTGATGAATTATCAGAAGCCAGTAATCAAATAAGACAAATAATAATTCCGTTATATCCAGCATTTCTATCTTATCGAATGTATTCTGTGACAAATCAATTTGTAATGCAAAGATTAGCTGATGTACCAAAACTTATAGAGGGATATTTGGTTTTTCCTGGAGCAAATCACTCAAGGTATGAACATTCATTAGGGACCTACGAATTGATGAGAAAAGCATTTGTGGCATTGCTTCGAAAAAAGAGTTATGCAGAGTTTTTTGATACTAGGACCATAATCATTGGTCTGATCTCCGCCATGCTGTCAAGTATATTTCATTTTCCGCTGTCATATGCAGAGATGGAACTGATGGGCCAAGAAAAAGAGCTGCTTCCACAGTTTGATAAGAGAGAGTTATTTGAGAGTATTATGATTTATAGAAAAGATGGCGGTGATAGTGATAATAAGTGCCTAATGGATTGTATAAGTGAGGTTTATAATGAATATAATATTTCATTGGATGAATTAAAATATGTGATTTTTGGTAAAAATATTTATGAGAAGCGTAATGATAAATTAGAAGTCTTATATAATCTGCTTAATTCTTCAGTTGGTGTTCGTAATGTGGACTATATTATGAGAGATTCATATCATATAGGCATTAATTATTACATTGATACAGAAGCATTGTTTTCTTCAATGTCAATTCATAATGAAGAGTTTTGCTTGAATCAAATTGGAGTAAGTACTGCAGAACAGGTGATTATTAACAGATACTGGCTTTTTAAAAGAGTATATTGGTGTGAGCCTACTAGAGCTATTATAGCATTGCTGAAATATGCCTATTTTATTGTTAATTCTGAGGCTTTTTATAAAAAATTGATTGAGATAATTCCGTTTGGAACAAGAAGTGATATTGAATCCATAATGGTCGAGTTTGCACCTAAGGAAAGTAGAGAATGTGTGAAAGGAATATTATCATTCATAGATGATAAGAGTTGCCAAAGATATGTGAGGGTATTGTCAATTGGGAGAAATTACACAATAAAAAATGCTGGAGTAATTTGGAGAAAATTTAATGAAAAGAACTATTCTGAAAGAGAGACTATAAGGGAAAAGCTAGAGGATGAAATAATAAAAACATATGGTATAGAGGAAGAAAGGCTGGGATTGCCCATTCTATTGATAGATATGCCTTTTGCGAACATCAACATGAATTTAGGGAGCGAGATTAAGATATTAAAACATGATGGTAATGAAAGTTATTTACAGGAGGTATCACCTATGATTGAAAATCTTTCAAAATCATTCAATGATCAGTTAGTATTATTACGTGTTTTTTTAAGACCAGATATTTATAAGAAATATATAAATAGTAGT
Source organism: uncultured Eubacteriales bacterium (assembly GCA_902797405.1). GTDB lineage: Bacteria > Bacillota > Clostridia > Peptostreptococcales > Anaerovoracaceae > Eubacterium_B. Next base: position 16,101 of record CADBSP010000265.1, read on the forward strand.
GAAAAAATAGTAAAGAACTTAGAAAGAAAAATCTACGATTGGTTATATGATTATCTATAGAGGAGACGTGTATGTTAATCAATGTGGAAGAATAATGCAGATAGTGTAAAGAATGGAATCGTGTAGGAAGAGGAACGGTTGTGAAAAACAATGAATAGGAAATGTTCGAAATGGTTTGTAGAATTCCAGTTTGCTTATATGGAAAGTGTTCCACATTTATGGGCCATTTTGTCTTTTTGATACTACCATTTGCAAATTAATGTATGAATTAGTGGACAGCCATCGGAACAATATTTATCCAACAGTAGTATTAGCTTTTGAGATATATGCTGGCGGTATAAATAGCATATATGTTGAGGAAATCGAGTATATAAAACTGATTGCGTGAAAAGTATAATCCGATTTTCTAAAATTATAAATCCATATAATTGTCCATACTGTGTTTGCAAAAAACTTGATTGTGACAATATACCGATAGTAATCCTCTATCGGTATTTTGTTTTAATTAAGGAGACCTCTATTCAATTGACAATGTGTTTTCTAATTTCACACGATATTTGTATTTGCCAACTAAACATAAGTAAAGCATGACTACTCAGCCGGTAAAAGTAAGAATATAGGTTCTGGTTATAAAGTCACAATGACCGTAAATGGAAAGAGTTACACAACAACTGGGTGGAACTAAAATAAGGGAACGACAAAACCGTGAAACGATGAGCAATCATTTCTAGTATGTAGTTCTCAACACATTGTTTAATTGTGTGAACTGAAAAAAGATAATATTCACAATTCATAACTATTTGCCAATAAGATAACTAATTTAATAAAATAATGTGGAAAAACCACGGTGTTTTTTCTATACAAACGTAATTTGGGATAGTTAGTGTTTTTTCTATATAAAATCGGTTCGCCACACAACAAATTGTATATGTTGTAATTCCATCCAGGTTTTTTACTATTTACGGATATTTAAAAATCTAAACCAGATAAAGATACGTATATTCTTATAGAATTAGATATGAAAGGGGGCGAGTTTTGTCCGTACAACCCGTCCCTTGCTTTTGTATAGTGTTGTGTGTGTTATGGTTTTAATCTATAGAGGGAATAATGGTGCTTTTTGTGTTAGCCAGAGTTGGTTCATTTCTATAAGCTTTTAATTTGATTATCACACTAAATAATGTCGAATAATACATATATTACAATGATTCCAAAAAAATGTCGAATTACAACTATGATATAATTAAAAAAACTATTTGTAATTGTATGAAATTATATTTCTCAGGCCAGAATTGTCGTTGAGAAAATACTACACGTAAAAAATTTGACTTCTATTTAGTTATAAACACCTTTGCTTGGAGCGATGATATGAGTAATAAAAAGAGTGTATGTATAATTGTAATTATTATTCTATCTATAGTCATTCTAATTGGTCCAATCCTTATATCTGGATATACTACCAAAACCATTGATTATTTGAATATTTATGAGGTTAATGCTGATAGGCCAGTTCATCTTGAAGATGTAGATGCTGAAAGCGCAGACAGATTGCAAGGGATACTAGATGAATATAGTAAATATATAAATACACCAAGTAATTATCGATATACAAGCACAGGCACGGAAGTCTTGTTAGAGTATTATGTGGATGATGGAGAGGGACCTTACGTGGAATTCATAAGTCTTTACGTAATCCTTAAAACTCCAGAGGAAGCGAGACGGTACTTAGAAAAAGAAATCAATTCTAAAGTAGGGTATTCTATTAATCTTACAGAGATTCAGATGGTATCGAATATGGTTGAATATTTGGGATACTATCATGATTTCCATGGTAAACAAATAATACTTGTTCAAGAAGGATCTGAAATAGAGATTGGGTATTATTGTAATATGTATGAGGAATGGGAAGAAAAACACAATAAAAAATATGATAAAAAAAAGATTCCTGATTTTAAGGATTTATCGTATTTTTTTATAAACAATCTAATGATAAAGGATTGATTTATCGGTTACTCTATCAAGGCCTGTACAGTTTATAAACGGTTCAAATAGTGTTATGGCAATATATTATAATCATCCAAGTACGTTGTTGCTGTTTTTCGGTTTATTTTAATTCTTTTGAAGTTTTCTGTTGTTTGTTCCAAGAGGTTTTAGTTTTATTACCGCATTCTCATCTATTATTATTAGCACTACTTTTCACATTCGGTATTAGTATATCCCATCCGTTCTATAAAAAAATGTTAATAATACAGATAATTACATAGTGCAGTATCTGGTGTGATTGTTGAGGAATAGTTATAAATAGAAAACAGAAAATGGCAAATAAATGCTTAGGGTATACAACGGGTTCAATTATTTGTATGAGGAGCCATTATATGCAATAATAAAAAATGAGAATATCCGATAATTATGTAATAATCCCATACTTACAGATTAAATGAATTCAAAGATTTTTCTTTCCTTAGAATACAGAAGAGATTTTACGCAAAATTATTTACACTGTCGTATATGGTTCGTATACGGTGTTGAGACTAGTTGTAATACTGTCAAAATTCTCGAATTATAGTGATGCCATAAATGTTGGGAAGTGAAAGTGATAATTCAGTTTTTAATCATATATTCTTCGGCTACACTAATAAGTTTGCTTGGAGATACTCCTAATGCATCACAAATCGCCCAAATGGTATCTAATCTAGGTATTACTTTGCCATTCTCTATATCGCTCAAATGACTTCTTGGAATATCTGCTCGTCCGCTAAGGACTTCTTGGGATATCCTTTTTCTTGTTCTATATTCTCGAATAACATTGCCTACAATTCCACGTTTATACTCCATTTTAACCTCTACTTTCATTTCAAGAAATGTACATATTAGTAATAGAGTAAAATAGAATAATTAAAGGACTGTCGGGTTTTACCGACAAACGAATTGTTAACAATAAATGGATATTTAATGAAATAGCGGTGTATGATCTATAATTGCATAACATATTAGGGGGAGCAACAATGTTGCTGAGCACACTATGGTAATGTGATTTTCCAGAATAAATAAAGGGATATGAACTTAAGAATATATTCTTCATGTGATTATGAATACAAAAATAACTATTATAATGGCCAAGATGTCCAAAGGTATTGATTACGGTTTAAAGCTCATGTAAAAATATGTTCCATAAAAGCATTTATTGATAAAAATAGAAAGGAAGGTGAATAACAATGAAAAGGATATTTTTGGTTTTCATTATAGTTAGTGTTTTAGTTGCAAGCACGTTAATTGGGTGGGCTGATGAATCCAAAGAGAATGGTAGTGTTGGGAGCCATGAGGAAAATATAAGCATAAAGGAAGAATTTGACGACACATTCTCTTTGAAAAAAGAAACCATTATCCTAGACGGGGTACAGACGAACCTGTTTAGGGAATTCACTTCACAGGAAAATGCACTTATGCAAGTGAAAAAAAGATGTTCAATATTATTAAACAAAATCATGAATAGTCATGATTTGGAGGTATTAACAGAAAGCAATTGGCAAGATTACTACACCAAAATGAAAGCTATTTTCGATGATGAAAAAACAAAGAATCTGGTTAAAGAGAGTGATTATGAATACCGTTACCTAAGAGCTTTTTTTGATATCTATGAGAATAAGTATAAAAATGACAAGGTGAAAGCACTAGCGTCACTAGACAAGAAAAAAGTCATCATGGATGATGGAGCAAAAAAAACAGTAGAAGAAGTGCTAGCGGAAAATCTTCCATATGATGAAACCATATCAAGGGAGTTTTACGATGGAGTAAGAGGTGAGATAGAAAGCCAGGCATCTTCACCTAAATCTGTCCCTAATGTTTCAAGGGCAGTTTACTATGCGAACAAGTACGCGTATTCGCCAAATCATTACCAATACTATGTCTTCTCATTTGGAGATTGTACTAACTTTATTTCACAAATACTTGAGTACTCTGGAGTTGGTCAAATAGTATATAATAGTGTATATTCTGGCTGGTGGCATAAATACTATTCTAGTAGCGCACACCATGAACACTCCAGATCTTGGACCATGGCAGATACATTTGCAAGGTATATGGGTGTGACATTAACAAGAACCAATCATAGAGCTTTTAGCGAGAAAGTGTATAAGGGATGCATTATTGGAGCTGATTTTTATAATGATGGAGATTGGGACCATTTAGGGTTTGTGACCGCAAAGGACAATTATGCTGCCACTTACAATGGGTGGTATTACTATGACTACAAGGTGGCACAGCATACATCAAATTATCACAGATGGGTCAGTAATAGTGATAATAATTGGGAATACATTGGTTCTGATGGTGGCAAATATGCAAGAATACGGGGATAGTATGTTTGCATATGGTTAATAGTTATATAAAACTATATGAAGGGTTCTTCTGCTATGAAAACTATAATAAATGTTCTAAGCCGCAGTATACCTTTATTATTTTTGCTGTTGATTTGGATAGATATGGAGGGCGTGACCCAGTATACGGGTTATATAATTTATAGTTATGATAGACTAACATACACTTTAGGATTGGTGATTCTATTTATCCCTGTATTAATCAAAACAAATTCATTAATTAAATCTAGTATTGGGTTAGCAGGTAACTTTTTATTTTGGGGTCGTTTATTGTATAAAGCTTCAACAAAAATGAATCCTAAATATCTTACCGCTGGGTTTTACGCTACAGTTTTAGTGGTGGCTATCTCAATAGGAATACAGGTGTATTTAATCTATAAAGAAGGTATGTTGAATAACTACAATAATGAAAAGGTATGAATTAGAATTCATTATCATTTATCATTTCCGCGTCGGCATTTTGATTTTAAGAAAGGAGGGTATGATTTAGATACACGCTAAATCATATTAAGCAGAAAATGAAAAAGAGAATAATAAGAATTACATCCACAATATTAGCAATGACAATGCTTCTGACTGCGACATTTGCATTCGCAGCAGAGGGTAATTCATCTGCAGATGGAACCAATCGAAAGAATAGTGAAGATGATGTTATCATAGCAATTGATAAAGACGTTCCCGTTATTTCTATAGGCAAAGCTATTGGTGGTGGTGATGAAGTCGGTACTAATGGTGTAAAAGAGAGATACCGGATCACAACAAAAGTTGTTTCGACGAAGACAGATAGTTACTATGTCACAACGCCCCAATCGGTTGCTGTTACGACATTGCAGGCGGTTATAATCGGTTGGTATACATCATATTTCGGCATTCCTCAGGGGATTGCTAGTGGGCTCGCAAGCGGTGTTATAAGTCTTATGGCATACCCCTATCCTGCTGGTAAATATACTTTCAAAAGGGAATTCCTCCAGAAAGTGCAAACAAGTTATACAACCGGTAAAAGCAAAGTAATTGGCTCAGGATACAGAGTTACAACAACAAATAGTAAGGGGAGCTACACTGTTACAAGGTGGGCGTAATTGAGGCGATATAATGCGTGGAGAAAAAATCGTAAAAATAATTCCATACTCTAATGTAAGGCTACTGGAAGCGGTTCTCTTTCTTGTGTATGCGGTGCTATCATATATATACTTGAAAGATGATGCGCAGCATGTGATAGGTGTTGGAAGCATAGCTATTATGGTGATCTTTGAACTCATCTTAGTGCCATATCCACAGCGAACCGTCTTTCAAAAATGCAACAAGCATTGGAAAACCCTATTTTGGATTGTAATCTCAGCTTTAGTGGTAAGTTTATATTTCTTCACAGCTCCGGTATGTTTTGCGGCGTACTATTTATATATCTTTATCATGGCCAAACGTCACCATTTGGACGCGTATAGCTCAAAAGAAGAGCTTAAGGAGAAATATGCTGATGTTATGCTATAATTGTTTCAACTAGCAGAAATCTTGGAAGGGATTTTCGATATTAATTATAGAAGAGAACTTGGTTTACTTGATTAAGCACTGCTGAGTTCTCTTTTATTATATCCTCTTAATTCAAATATTATGCCTTATGCTGTAGAATATGAGTACATCAACAAAATGTCAGTTATTGGAAGTCGGCATTCACCAACGATAAAAGTTACAGAGCCTTTTTTACTTTATTGAGCGTATGATGTTTCATACAATTAAATGCAAAAATGGCTAATAATAATACAATAATTGCGGATGATATTGATTAAGAATGAGATAAGGAGTAGTTATTAGTAAAAATGTGTTTCGGTTTTTATTTCTAGCAAAGATATACAAGAAGGGATTATTTTAGAGAGTTTAGTATCTAAAACAAGTATGAAAAGCAATAAACGGGAGATTTGCATGTACTTGATACATTAACTTTACATGATATGTAGACGCAAAGATATTTAGATCGTAATGAAAAAAGTATTGTGCAGCAAATATAGTATACTGACGAGTAATCGTAAAATGGATTAAGGGACTTGCATACATGTATATGAAAAAGCACTCAAAGAGAAAAATACTGTTTGCAAATGATCTTCTTATAGAAATATGATAATAGAATCTTTTTCTATTGACAAGCGGATAATTAAATGCACTAATGTGACCGATTATGGCAAATCATTTTCAAAGAGTTACATATGCTTTGTCTACTATATCACCTCTTCTTACAATAACTGCTTTATTATGGTACACAGAATATGGAGGTGTTCTAGCATCAGCGACACTGGTAGGAATAGTTTTTATAATTTGTCTATACGAGATAAGTGTATTCAAATATGCAGAAAAGCATGCTTCAACCATGACGATATAAAGGGTATTCAAAGATGCCTTGCTAGAAAACGTAATCGGTGATTGTTACCATGTGACACAATGAAATGGAGGTAAGAGACGTGAAGAAAACAATTATGCTAATCTTATGTGCTATTATGGCTATTTCAATGTACAACCCAGTATTTGCGACACAAACCGAATCAGAAGACATGGCAGAAAAAGAAGCATATAGAGTAGCCGAGATTCCAGAATTGCGTGAAAAGAATTCAGATACTTATTTGCTTTCGGATGGATCATATGAATGTGTTGTTTATGCTGAAGATAAGTATTATTATCAAGATGAAGAATTGATAGAATTTGACAATTCAATTGTACCGACAGACTATAAAAAAGGAGCAACTGGATATCATTATGTGAATGCAGCAAGTAGCACAAAAGTGTATTTCCCTGACAATCATCCGTCGATTCTGATAGAATCTGGCGAGAATCAGATATCTTTTTCGTTAGTAGGTGCCGAACCCACGAAAGCGCAGATTGGAGAAGAGAGTAAAGAATATGTATTCCCAGAACATGATTTGAGTTCTAAAAATTGTGTTACTTATCCTGATATATATAAAGGTGTGGACATTATATACGCTGTAAAGAAATGGGGCGTAAAAGAATACATTGTCTTAAAGGACAAAAATGCAGCTACACAATTCCTATATAACTTTGATACTGCAGATTGCTACATAAAAGAAAATGAAAAAGGAACCCTAGATGTATATGATTCGAAAGGTGAGTTAATCTTTGAATTTGCACCTCTTTTTGCAGTTGACTCTAATGGAAACTATACTGAGGAGCTTAGATATGAGATTCTGAAAACATCTGATAACACTACCACTGTAGGAATTTCTATTTCCACAGATTATCTAAATGAGAATGATAGAGTATTTCCTGTTCTGATTGATCCATCAATTATGGTGACTGGAGAATGGTGTACATATGACAGTTATGTCTCAAGTAGATATCCAAATACTAACTACTATCTTCAGGATTGGCTACGTACTGGAAGAGATTCAGATTTCTATACTAGGAGAACATACATCAAGTTTGATCTTCCCTCTGGAATCACAAAAAATGGGATATCATTTGCGTATATTGATATAAGAAAATATAGTGGCAGTGCTCCGAACGTGAAAGCTTATAGAGCAACTGGCAATTGGTCCTCAAGCTCTTTGACATGGAATAACAAGCCAGGATATACGACAACCAATGCGTCTGGAAAAGCCTCGGCGTTATCTAATAATTGGTACAGGCTAAATGTAACTAATATAGTAAAGGGGTGGTATGCGGGATCTTATAACAATTATGGGTTTGTCTTAAAAGATGCAACTGAATCTGGAACAACACAGTGGACAACATTCTATTCGTCTGACGCTGCTTCGCCAAATAAACCTGAATTGCATATTAACTATACATATTATGGGACGAGACCCTACCAGAGTACAAGTAAAATAAATATCAATTGTATGGGGTATGCCCTCGAATATAATCAATATATTACTGGCTCTGATCTTAATCTGTCTCCTAGCGCGATGACAGGAAAAACCACATCGCAATTACAGTCATATATAGCTACGAAAGCAGAAACGTGGATGAGGAATAATATACAACAGGCAAATTATGGAGTGATTAGTTCGTATAACTCTGGAATCAATAGTGGCTGGTATCGGATAGTTCTCAGGGTTGGATTTACTGATTTAGACGGCGATGGGGTGTTGGATGCAAACGAAAATTGGGATTATCATTGGTGGTATCAAACTCAGGATGGAAATTGGGCCGATAAAGCAGGATCGACACCGTCGCGGTATAGGAATAATACATATAATATTAATCCAACGAGTCAAGTTTGGTCTGGGTATGTAAACTATAATAGTGCAGGGAAATTTTATCAAATTAATGATATTAGAACAGTAGCTTGGTAAAGGAGGATTGTATGAGAAAAAGGAAATTGTTTCTATATTTAAGTATTGTGATGACTATAGGGTTATGCATAAACATGGTAGCCTCTGCAAATACTATATTACACAAGGAAGAGTTTTCTAGAGAAAAGAATCCCTGGGGAAGTTTTGGAAACAAAATAAATGAATTATATGAAAAAGGTATCGATACAAAGAAGGATTTGGATATACCAGTATACTATGAAGAAGAATTATTATTTGATATAGATAGTGGCTTTGATTTGGTTAGAGATGCAGGCTTTTATGCGGGGTCAAATTCTATGCCGAATGAATCCTCTGCAATTATAGGTATTTACCCTACAGATGCAATTAGACTCAAAGACAATGGCAGTGCATATACTATTTATGATACAGATGGTGGTTACAGATTGTTTTTATTCTTTGATAAGTGTAATGATTATCAAACGCCTATAGGATTTCCGATTATTGTAAAAAACATATTATCATATTCAGATTTTTCTGTTTTACGTGCTGGAGATTCAATAGAGTTTGTTGAAAGCATTGAGTCTGTAGCCACACTTCATAAGCGTTACATTAAAGAGGTTTGGAAGCTTGAACCAAAAGGTGCAAAAATGATGGCCGAATATGGATTCCCCTGTACAGGTTTATATTATCTTAAAGAAGGATTGTTAAAAATAGAATATGAGATGTTAGATGATGGAAAAATCACTATTGGCAACATCGAACTATATAGAGATTATATATTACCCGATATTCTAGGTAATAAAGTTGACTATTCTATATTGGAATCAGATTTGCCTAAATGAAAACCTTGTCCCAACGAATTGAAAAGAATATTTATATGATAAGCACGAAGAACTTATCTTCCGACATGGAAAAAATTTATTCGCCTTTTATTTTAAGTGTAACAACTCTATCCTGAGTCGTCTATATTATATGAAAGGGTAGTTGGGGTGAGATAATACTCGTTACCCGGAGAGGTTAATATAATATGTGCATCTTTCACGTATGCCAAATAACCACCGGAAAGTGCATCAGGAAAGTTTAAGCCGCTCGCAATAACTATGCTGCCAAACTTCCCCTGCTTGTTATACAAGGGCAATTTAGTGTTAGCCGAAATAATACTTGGTGATTTTCTAGTATAAAATAACACTATATGGTCACCAACATTATTATATTGTTTAGTTAAGGGGATGTTATTATGCAGAGTAGTTTGAAAGAATAGAACAATTATTAAGATAGAACTGGCTATCGATCTGATATGGAGCGGTAGCTTCGATGAAAAAAAGACCATCATCTCTGAGCTAAATATGTATGATGACTTTGAATCGGATACTGTGGAAAAGCTTTTCACTGCGTTAGCAAGAAATTGACAGGTTAGAGCAGTAATTAACAATCCTGACATAGCTGTATTTATAATAGCTTAATATCAAAATGTAAAGAATCAAGTGAGGAAGGCAAGAGAGTCAGAGATTTGATAGATTGATGCAAAACGAAATGAAATCATATATTGAACTCTGTATGGTGACGAATCAACAGTTAGATAATAGTGTTAGCAAAAGAAAGGAGAATTTGATTAGGCTTCATGCTAATCATACATGCTAAAGATGAGATTAAAGTCAGTATTAAAATCAAATCGGGATTTAAGAAAAAACGGATACATCATAATAGATAAACTACATAAGATGGAAAAGCGAAAGGGAGCATTGAAAGCATATAAAAGTGAGGCTGAGGGTACTTATTTTTTTATTATTTGTATTCGTGCATTGATTGATATAATACAGATTGAATATCCCGAGGAGCACGAATTCCATGCAAAAAGTAAATCTTTTCTTTCTTATCTAGAATATGTTGCGAAAAGTAAAGGCAGGATTAATAGAAAAAGGGTAGGTTCATTTTTGAAAACATATACAACTTTCTTCAAGTATATAGAAAGAAAAAAACCAGAATTCTTTTTTTCGAATGAAGTCTTAAGAAAATGGAATATTGAATGTATTATGGCATATATAGCAACATGGGGAAATAACGAGTCAAAGTGATATTAGAAAGGAGTTTGTTATGTTGCTTACTGTTAGCGATGCGTTCCCAATAATTAAACGAATATTGGATGAAGAAAGGCTGTCGATTTTTGCTGGATCAGGGATATCGGTTGATTCGGGATTACCAGATTGGGATGGATTTATAGATAAATACATAGAAATCTGCGATGACTTAAATGATAGTTTGGATTCATCTCTTAAATTTACGGATATAATTAATGATGCAAAGTATAGCAAAGAAAAGGATATAGTTTCTACAATAACAGCATTAAAAGATAAAGTTAAGCATTGTAAGTTACATGGTGTTAATACAGATGTAAGCGGTCAACTAAAATACACATTTTTTCGCCACAAAGTGCACACTTTTTTACGGCTCCGCTTTTAGCCAGTAATTGATTGGTGGTGCTCGAGGCGATAGCTATTTCCGGTCATATTGATTATCTCGCAGTGATGAATCAAACGATCCAGTATGGCCGTTGTAATAGTAGCATCTCCGAGAAAATCTGCCCACTCATCAAATCCTTTATTGGATGTTATGATTAGCGAAGTCTTTTCAGACATAGCGGATACAAATGTAAAAAACAGATTGGCTTCCGCTGGTGTAAGGGGCATAAAGCCCACTTCGTCAACCACAATGAGTGCAGCTTTTTTAAGATATTTCAGTCTGCGTCTAGACGCACCGGATATCTCTGAGGTCTTAAGGAGTTTCATAAGATTATCCAGTGTCTCGAATGCGACTATATATCCAAGATCCAAGCCTTTTACGGCCAGGGATAGTGCAAGGTGCGTCTTGCCTACTCCCGGAGGACCTAGAAAACATATATTGTATGCTTGCTCGACCCAGGTCATGTCGCTGAGTCTTAGCATTTGCTCTTTGGAAACGCTACGTTGAAACCCGAAGTCAAAATCTTCAATTGTTTTCTCGTAGGGCAGTCTAGCGTTGCGCCTTCGCAATCTGTTCTGCTTTTCGATTCGTAGTTTCAGCTCTTCGTTTAGAAAAAGCTCTACGCTTTCCAAAGGGGTTAGCTTGTTCTGGCCTCTAAATAACTCTTCGAAATTTACTGGTTGAAGTCTAAGGTCAGATAACAAGTTGTTGATGCGTTCAGTAGGAGTCAACATTTTGATCACCTACCTTTACGTATGCATCTAATGGTCTCTTCTCAGTAGAGACATGATATTTAGCGTCACTTACAGGAATATTCGTGAAGTCAAATTCCGGAAGCGGATGCGTTGCTAAGGCCTCACGGTGTTCTAAGTAATCCTTCATAGTATTGGCGCTAAAGAGTCTGCTCTTCGTGCAGAAGTCTACAGCTTCGAGACATGCATCAACATCATATTTATCCACAAGAGTCTCTATGATTCTGAATTGATCTCTTGCATAGCGAGGTTTTTCTTCTCTGATGGAATTAAGAAAGTCCGTTGCGAGGTAGAGAAGTCTTTCGTCTAGGTCAGCTTGTATGTTATTAATCGCAGACAGTTTATCGCGTCTATGATTAGTGTTCTGAATAAGCTGACCCTTCTTAAGGCAGATGCGATGCTCACATAACGGCTGCTTTTCCAGAGTCATTATGTAGAGAATCCCGTCATCTGGCTTAATGATTACTTCTTTGTGGGTATTGTATGTTCCAAGTGGCACAGAGTAGCGATTGCTTTCGTAAATGATGGTGTTGTCTTTACGGACTGTACGACATGTATTGGCATCAGGGATATTAATGCCGTTGTAAATCGGTCTAAGTGTTTCGCATTCTTCCTCAAATACTGCCCGAGGGATGAGTTTGGTAGTTCCGTGCACTTTAGCATTTGCTGTTCTTTCAAGCCACTTAATGCAACTGTTATTGAGTGTTGCGTCGTCAATATATATGCGATTAGCAAGGAAATTGCCTTTAATATATTTGACTGTGCTTTCAATCTTCCCTTTGCTTTCGGGATCGGCTCCGCGACACATGTAAATATTCATATTACATTCCTGACGGAACTTCTCGAATTCATATGTGTAGACAATGTCGCCACCATTTTCGCTCACACATACTATGCTGTCCTGGTCAAATACCATTTCGATGGGCATACCGCCAAAGTACGAGAACGAGTGGTAGCAAGCACGAACCAAATCCGATGCAGTGTATGGTCTACTCTGCAATTCAGCATATTTGTACCTCGAACGAGAAAGCAAGAATGCTACACAATACACTTTAGTATATCCACCAGAAGCATTCTTCAGGTTCATTTCACCGAAGTCTACCTGAACCTGCCTGCCCATCGGGAGTTCAGGAACCGCTTCATAGGTTCTTGGGTTCTTGATCTTGCGGATATTGAACTCATTCCGGAGTTCTTTTACATAGCGAGATACTGTTCTTTCAGAAAAGTTCTCGCCGTAATACTCTTTCAGCCAGTCGCAGACTTGAGCTGATGAAATCGATGGATATTCAGTAAGCCAATTGAGTATGACTTTATGATATTCATCTAGTGCCTGTTTTCGGCGCACATCGGACTTCATGGCTTCATAGTCTTCAACAGACATATTCCAGTATCTATCTACGGTCCTTCTGTTGATATCTAGTTGACGTGCCGCTTGTGCCTTCTTGAAGCCCTGGTCCTTCAGTTGTTTTATTGCGTTATACACAGAATACCCTTTCATAATTGCCGACCCTCCATCATTTGGTAGATTAAATTCTACCAAACGATTCGGGAAGTGTGCACTTTGTGGCGAAAATCTGCGCACTTTGTGGCGAGAATCTGTGTATTACTGATGGCGAAAATCTGTGTACTTTATATTACCATTTACA
>CADBSP010000266.1 GCA_902797405.1 uncultured Eubacteriales bacterium
ACATTGGTTCTGGTTATGACAGGCTGCATGGTAGACGTAGAAGAAATCACATCCAGACGTGTTAACTCCCTGTCCCCCTTCGGACCTGTTGTTATGGAAGAACAGGGAATCGGCATCTCCGTAGAAGAATTCCAGAAGAGAAAAGCTGATGGAACAATGTCCGGTCACGTAGGATTCGCAGAATCTGTAGGCATCATGGCAGAAGGTCTGGGCCTCACAGTTTCCGAATTCAGCCAGGATATGAACCCAATCACAACTGACGTTGACAGAAAGAGCCCATATGGATTCGCAGCAGCAGGATCCTGCGCAGGCGTAGCTATGACAGCTGAAGCAGTTCTTTCAAACGGCATGAAGGTTCACATGGATCACCCACAGCAGATTGAACCTGAACAGGTTGGAATCCAGACAGGTGACTATGTAATCATTAAGGGAACCCCATCTGTAAACATGCTGAACAGCCCAGAAGTAGAAGGCGGCCTCGGAACAATCGCAATGTGCGTAAATATGATTCCACAGGTAATCAACGCAGATCCAGGTCTCGTAACAATGATCGACCTTCCAATTCCAAGAGCACTCATGGGTGACGTAAGAGACAGAATTAAACCAGAAAAGAAACTTGTAAAATAATTCAAGCTGAACAATAAGTAGTATAAGAGCCTCTGTACCATTGTCCGTAGAAGCCCTATGTGACTGATGTGCAGAGGCTCTATATCGATTAAGTATCAAAATCGAAACCAATTATTATTATCAATTACTATATAAGGAGATGATTAATATGGCTAAGAAAGGCGATTGGGTCCGCATCCATCGCGTTGTCCTGGCAGCCAATGAAAGAACGGCAAAGATTCCAGAGGACACACAGAAATGCGACCTGGAAATGTGGACCAAGGGATTCCTTCTAAACGACAGCGCAGAAATCGGCGATGAAGTTGAAGTTGAAACAGCAGTAGGAAGAACCGAAACAGGAACTTTGATAGAAGTAAATCCTTATTACACACATAGCTATGGTAAATTCGTTCCGGAGCTTATTCAGATAGATAAGCAACTTAGAGAACTCATGGGAGGTGAAAACTAATGGGAAACAACCTGCCAAAAGATTATGATTCCGTAATGGGTCGTTCCAACGACATCATGAAGACTGCACTCGGTCTGGACTATAACGATTATGAATCCGGAACAATAGCCTTTGATTATGAGGCACTAATGAGATCCACAGGTTATACTCTGGAAGAAGTAGCAAGAATTCAGAGCGAGACAGCAGTAGGTAATACACCTCTCATCGAACTCAGAAACATTTCCAAGCTTGCTCGTAAATATGCAAAACCGGGTTATGGCGCACGCATCTTTGCCAAGGACGAAGCAGCTAACGCATCCGGATCCTTCAAGGCTCGCCGTGCAGCGTGTGCTGTTGCTCACGCAAAGAAGCTTGGATATAAGGGCGTAATGGCAGCAACCTCCGGTAACTACGGTGCAGCAGTTGCATCCCAGGCAGCAATGCAGGGACTAAAGTGCATCATCGTTCAGGA
The DNA here is from genome assembly GCA_902797405.1 of uncultured Eubacteriales bacterium. Lineage (GTDB taxonomy): Bacteria > Bacillota > Clostridia > Peptostreptococcales > Anaerovoracaceae > Eubacterium_B. Next base: position 1,527 of record CADBSP010000266.1, read on the forward strand.
ATGCTATGACTCCAAGGGAATCGGCCAGCCGGAAATCGTAGAAAAAGCTCGTAAATGCGAAGCCTACGGAGCAGAAGTAATTCAGCTCACAGTAGGACCGGAACTCTTCTACACCTTCCTTTCCGTATTGGAAGATACAGGATACTTTAACGCATCCCTCTATTCACCATTCGGAATCGCAGGCGTTGAAACTCTTGGATACGAAATCGCAATGCAGTGCAGAGAAATTGCTGGAAAAGATCCTGACATGGTAGTTTGCACCAACGCAGGCGGCGGCATGATGACAGGTACTGCTCGCGGACTTATCAAAGCCGGTGCGGTAAACACAACCTTAGTTGCAGCATCCATCGACCTAAGTGGACTCTCCATGGCATCCGATGAAGCATTCAATAAGAAGTCCTGCACAACAGGTCATACAGGATTCGGAGTACCTTATGCAACAGATCCTGACCACTCCGATGTTCCAAGAAGTGCAGCCAGACCTCTTCGCTATATGGATCGCTATGTAACAGTTAAGCAGGGCGATGTAATGTATATGACAGAAGCTCTGGCTAACCTGGAAGGAATTGAAAGAGGA
>CADBSP010000267.1 GCA_902797405.1 uncultured Eubacteriales bacterium
AGTAGGACTCGTCGTGTCCTGTTTAGACCATTCTTCAAAGAACATACGCATGTTTCGAAGATTTCTCGCAGAAAACCCTCTGAGACCGGGCAATTCCTTCTGCAGCTGTTCGCTAATAGTATCAGTAGCTCCGGTCCCCCAGAAACCACTTCTTGAGTTTTCCGAAATATACTTACCAACGCCATAATACAGCATTAGCTGCTTTTCATTTGCAGACTTTGCAGCATCATACTGGCTTTGAAGGATCGCTGTTTTTATAACAGAAACTGCTTCTCTATAATTAGCAATCTCGTTTGGGCTATCTTTTTTTATGTCATTCTTGTTCATAATAACTACCTCAATACTGGAATACTTGCTATTTCTGCGTATGAAAAACCCATTTTTAATATAACAGTTCGATGTGCTTAATTCTACCGTCATCGCTCCATATCCCTCGAAGATCTCTGGGGCACGTTCCTTTGTCGCGGCTGTTCTTGCGCTTCTTTTTTCAGCCTCGTCAGCTGCTCTATAATGCTTTCCTTCTGAGGTCTTGGTGCCTTTCTTTCCGTTGGCGTCTTGCCAGCCTTGATTGCCGCCACATCTTCCTTCCATGCGTCTAGTTCATGCTTGTATTGGGTGACCATATCTTTTGCCTGCTCTAATGCCTTCATAAAACGCTGTGTGTTTGGATATCCAGCTTTTCTTACTTTGTCGTTTATGGCCTTTGAATTCATATTTTCCACAAGCGCACGAGCGTTTATATACTGGAGTGTTTGAGACATCTTCAAACAACATCCAGTCTCCAAACTGATGAGTGTGCTCGTGTGCTCCTATTACATACTTCCCGCAGGCACAATGCATCAATTCTATGTATTGTTTTCTATGATTCTAGGGTCACTGAATCAGTTTTATAAGGATACTAATACGAGTAACAAATACATAAGATGAGAACTAAAAAAGTAGTAAGAGAAATCACCTTCATTAACTCTGTATTTACTTTTTATTCTACCAAAGCTTCTTATTAGGCGCCTTGAATATATACTCTCCTTCTATATTCGCAACCCTCTTCCCGTAGTTGAAGAATTCTCCGCCAATAATATCATCAAAGACAACCGGTTTCTTAATCTTAAGGGGCTTTGACGTCTTAACCTTAACCGTTATTGAATCCCTGACATCACAATACCAAGCCTCGGGAACCGTGACAAAGATCTTTCTTTCCTCATAGAATTCATCATAAAACGGAAGCACCCTGAACTTAAGCGAATACTCATTGGTTCCAGTTTCAGTTACAGTCATTTCTAGTTTGTGACGTCTCCTAAGCGAATTATAAAGCAGGCCCGATAATGTGCCCATTTTTACTGTAGCCTTTCTTTTACTGTATCTTGAGTCCGGAAGAACCTTTTGGATTGATTCCATAATTCCATTTTTAACAGTAGAATCTCCATAGTTCTTATCAGCTTCCAGCCTCTTGTTTATAGCAAAGATAGCCTGCAAGTAATAATAGAATGCTTCATCTGGAGCATAACCGTAACCTTGGTGCCCGTCTCTATATAAGTTGCCTGCCCTAAGCGCTACGTCAGAGAAGTTAGAGAAATAGACTCCCCTTCTCATGTCCTTTATGGTTTTCCTGTAGAGTTCCCAAATGATTGATCTCGTGATATCGATATTTTTCTCTATGCCGTACCCATGAAGGAACATATCCGCAAGTTTATATCTGGATTCATAATAGTATCCTGCGGCACCGATGGAGAAATACCTAAAGGCCTTGTCATATTCCGGAACGCCTTTATTGGTTCTACCATAGTAATAAATGTATCCCAAAGTGTTTGCCCACTGTGCATCAGGAGCGATCTCCATAAGAGTAAGCAATGCCTTTTCGGACTCTTTCCAATCCTGTTTATACGGATACTCTCCATGTCCATATGTTGCATAGGCCTTAAATACTAAACTGTCATAATCCTTTTCTTCGCAGCGATCCTCAATAAACTCCTTATATTTGTTAACGATTACTTTCCTTGCATCATGAAGGTCTTTACGATTCCAACTAGCTATAAACATATCCTTTTGTCTGGATGTAAGGATGCGTTTGCTGATAGGCTTATCTTTGTTATCATAGAATACTTTTATTTCTTCTAAGCAATCTGATATCTCACACTCTTCCCAATCGTTTTCATATTTTCCGGTCAGCATGAACCAAACATCATAAAGCACTGAATTCTCTGTGGGGAATCCTTCTGCCGCCTCTCCCTCTTCATCTGCTTTTTCAAAGGCATCCTCAATACCTATCAGAAGGTATAGTTCATCCCAAAGAGGAAAGAACCACTTCTCTACAAGGTCCTCGTCAGTCATACCCTTTTTCTTATAGCTTTTTAAAGCAGTATTGATGTCATCCAAAGTAATCCGGTAAGGAGCGTTGCATTCTATATCAGCATCCGGCTTGCCCTGTTTAAATTCATCATACGTAATCTCAAGTCTTATAAACTTTCTAATATCTTCTGTAGTAACTGTGATAACCGAATTCTTTTTCATATGCTTCCTCCTTATTCTTCTTCCCAACCCTTACATACATCAATATCGTCAGAACTCATGCCAACCTCGAGCCACTTCATCTTTTATCTGCATTAAAACACTATAATGTGACCAAGAAAGCAAATGCCTAGATTTTCCAGACACTGTCTGGAAAATCTCCGGAAAAGTTGGAATTCATAGCTGGCCTCCTTTATCAGTTATTAGCTGTTTAATAAATTGATTGTCCTCTTCATTAAGCTCGCTGCAACTTTTTGCTATCTTAATAACCTTTTCTATATATCCTTTTGGATCGTCCATATTTGAAACGCCACTTACCGGACCCTCATCCATCAAGGCATCCGTTAGCACGAGAAGTGCATGTACCTCATCATAACTAAGATCATCTCTATCTATAATCTTCTCCACATCTGCTTTAACATATACCGGCCATGCTGAATATGCGGGCATCACATCATTATCAACACCATTCAAGAATAGCCACTTCTTTATTTCCTCATCATCTGTCTCTATAAAGTCAATGCAGTGAACTCTGCCCCATCCTCTTACGCGCTTAAGTAATTCGAATATTTCTGCGTCTGCTGCCGGCCATCTTCTCATATTGAATATAGAGAATATCGTAAACTCATCAGATAGTCCTATTCTTCGGATTGCTCCGGCAAGCTCTTCGTTTTCCCACACATCAAAGAGTTCTAATATGCTTAGGCCAATCTTAACGCCTTCTTTTGATTCCGAATCCAGAAGCAACCGAACTGCGAATTCGTACAGTTTATCCGGAGCGACTTCACGCTCATGTTCAAACAAATAGTTTTGGAGTTCATCTATGATAGTTATAGCGCGGTGCTCTTTACAGAATTCTTTAAACCCTTCCTCCGCTTCATCAAAAATGCCACTACTTGCTATCACTAGCAAGTCGCCAAGGCGCTGTCTCGCTTCCTCATTTAGTTCTTCTTTCGTCACGTGATAAATATAGATACCATCCATAGCGCCATCAGCAAAACGCATTCCCTCATTTTCTTCACTATCTTCATCCGGAAGACTAAAATCCGGTGGGAGAACACTATCACCTACTCTGCTTTCGCATATTAGTTCATATAGTGACTTATTCATATTGCACTCCATTTCCTATTGAATCTACAATTTATTCTATTCCCAACCCTTACAAACATC
>CADBSP010000268.1 GCA_902797405.1 uncultured Eubacteriales bacterium
CTCTTTGAGAAATATTTGAGAATCGTGGGCATCGAAGAAAAACCATGGCATGCCCATGGGTACCGTCAAAAAAATAGCCTCCGCCCATGAAATCAAATCTTTGAATCTTTGAGAATCGTGGGCATCGAAGAAAAACCATGGCATGCCCATGGGCACCGTCAAAAAAATAGCCTCCGCCCATGAAATCAAATCTTTGAATCTTTGAAAATCGTGGGCATCGACCAAAAAAAGGGACATGCCCATGGGCATCGTCAAAAAAAGGGCCTCCTCCCACGAAAATGGAATAGATAAATAACTCCGAGAATCATAAGAATCGAGATATATCTATTAAGATCGAGAATCCTTGTATTTGTAGGCGTAGGGCAAAACATGTTGATGCCGAACGCAGACCATAGTCTGTGGTGCCTTACTAATGATAATGCCTTTTGGGGTGTTTTCGTAGATAAATCCAGAAAGCGATTAGCATGACCAACAACAGGGTCCAAGAAATCGGGTAAGCCAGATACACGTACTGGACGCTCACCTTGGGGACGTTTAAGAAATAAACGTAGATAACGCGGAACACTGTTGTCGCCACAAGATTGATGATAACTGTTGGGAGCGAAATGCCATGGCCGCGAATGACGCCGACCAAAACATCGCCGTAGCCGAAAATCAGATACGGAACGACAATAATGAAAATCCTGTCGATACCGGCATTAATGACCATAGGCGACGTGTTATATAGACTTAACAAAAACGGCGCCAGAGAGAGTTCGATTATGCACATGGCTCCGCCCATCATGGTCGTGCAAATCAAGCACACTTTTAGGATTTCCTTCACCCTTTCGCTCTTGCCCGCAGCGACGTTTTGACTAGTGAAAGTCTGGCCCGCATGATGGAACGCGTTCATGCTTACATAAACAAAATTCTCGATGCTGGACGATGCGCTACTTGCAGCCATAATCGTTGGACCGTAGGCATTTATTGCGCTTTGGATCACCGCATTGGAAACGCTGAATAAACTACTTTGTATTCCTGCAGGAACCCCAATCTGCGCCATGGAGATGAACATCCCCTTATCAAAGCGAATCTTCTTTAGGTCCACGTGCAGTTCATCATCGGACTTAACCAGAAATCTAAGAATCATGAATGCGCTAAGCATATTGCTTAAATCCGTAGCAATCGCAACGCCTGCCACACCTAGATGAAAAACAATAACAAAGATAAGATTTAGAATAACATTTGTGGTACCACTAATCAGCAGATAGTAAAACGGTCTGGTGGTATCACCCCGGGCTCTCAAAATCGCCGTTCCGTAATTGTAGAGCATATTGAAAGGAAGTCCCAGAAAGAATATCCTCATGTAAATTCTAGACAGCGGAAAGATGTTTTCCGGAACAGAAATCAGCTTTAGCAAAACTCCCGAAAGCGCAAATCCGATTACAGCAAAGATTACTCCTCCAACCAGCGCAACGAAAATAGCTGTGTGAATGGCGCGCGATAAACCGTCAGACTTTCCGCCCATGCCATAATATCTGGCAACAACAACATTAACGCCCACTGAAATACCAATCAAAATATTGATAATCAGAAATACCAAGCTACCCGTGGAACCAACAGCAGCAAGACTTTCGGAGCCAGCAAAACGTCCCGCGACAGCAACGTCGGCGGCGTTAAAAAGTAGTTGCAATATATTTGTAAGAATCAAAGGAACCGCGAATCGGAGAACCTTCCCCATCAGCGGCCCATTAAGCATATCTATTTCGTTTTTCTTCTTCATAACAGAGAGATTATATCACAATTGCGGAGATGTGCTAGCATTTTCTTAAATATAAATAAAAGGACGGCACCGAATCGGTTGGTTAAACTGATCCCGAAAGTTAGACTATAGGTCTAACTTTCGGGGGTTGTCTCAGATTCGATGTCGTCCTTGTTTTGTTTTGATGTTAGCCCGCAAGCATGCACCTATTATACAATTTTGGCATATTTACACAGATGGCCTATCTACTTACTGAGTAAGTGCTATGGCATGCTGCTTGCGTGACCTGTCTGCTTACTGTGTAAGTGTAATGGCATGCTGCTTGCGTTACCTGTCTGCTTACTGTGTAAGTGCAATGGCATGCTGCTTGCGTTACCTATCTGCTTACTGTGTAAGTGTAATGGCATGCTACTTGCGTTACCTGTCTGCCTACTGTGTAAATGTACTTGTATGCTGTCGGCAATCCTAACTATCTGTTTTTGCGTACGCGGAGTGCAATTGTGCCAGCCAGCAGGGCTGCAATTACACCGAGGACAATCCAGAGCACTGGGTTACTCTCATCGCCTGTTGCAGGAACATTGGTTGCCGGTTTAGTCGGTTTGACTGTTGGCTTGCTTGGCTGAGTTGGCTTGGTTGGAGTCTGATCAGCTGATGGTTCCCACTTGGCGATATAGGTGATGTTTCCATCATCGTCCACGTATCTATCCCAACCTACGAATGTCTTACCGTCCTTGGTCGGATTTGCCGGTGCCGGTGGTTCTCCGACATTGACATCAAAGTTGGTCTTTTCCATGTAGATTTCATTGCCCTCGGAATCAATATACCTTACCCAAGGTGTCTTTTCCGGTGTTGGATCTTCCGGTGTCGGATCCTCTGGTTTTGGATCTTCCGGCTTCGGATCTTCCGGTTTCGGATCTTCTGGTTTCGGATCTTCTGGCTTCGGATCTTCTGGCTTTGGATCCACAGGAGTCCACTTGGCGATGTAGGTGATGTTGCCATCCGGATCTACATGTCTGTCCCAACCTTCGAATGTGAATCCTTCCTTTGTTGGATCTGCAGGTGCAGGTGGTTCTGCAGCACCAACGGACTTGGTTGTCTTCTCTAGGTAGATTGTCGTTCCATCCGGATCGATATAGGTTACCCAATATGTCTTCTCCGGTGTTGGATCTACAGGAGTTGGATCTACCGGCTTCGGATCTACAGGAGTTGGGTCTACAGGCTTCGGGTCGACCGGGGTCGTGCTCGGCTTGTAGATTACATCCACTACACTATCCTCAGAATCCGGTGTTACATCTAGTTTAGGAACGCTAGTCAGATCCACAGTGTATCCCGGCTTGTTCTTGGATACGACTTCGATGAAGACATCTTCTTCCTTATTCCAGTCGCCATACTCTACTGTGCCGTCCGGATTAGTTGTCTTAGTTCTGGTGAATGTGACAGTCTGTACAACATCTTCAAATGCCTTTTCACCGTTCACTGTTTCAATCCAATAGCGAATGGTGCGTGTAATAGTCTTTGTCTCAGTCTCAGTTACAGGCTTATCCTCCGGTACCCACTTGGCTGTGTATGTGATGTTTCCATCTTCATCAACCGTGCGATCCCAACCATCAAAGGTGAATCCTTTCTTGGTTGGATCCTTTGGTGCGTCAGGTTCTTCCTGTTTCTGACCCTTTCCTGCCTTTGGCTCGGTGGTCTTTTCGAGATAGATTGTCGTTCCGTCCGGATCAACATAGGTTACCCAGATGGTCTTCGGTGTGTAGATTACGTATTCCTCGATTACTCTACCATTTTCATACTCGTTCGGATCGATGGTAAGCTCATCAACGGATTTTCTGTCAACCTCGTAGTTATCCAGTACCGGTGAATCCACCTTGCTCATGGTATCATTTTCAGGAATCCACTCGGAATATGAAGTCTCACCCGTTCCCGTATTGGTCGTCTTGATTCTGGTGAAGGTCACCGTCTGAGTTACATCAGCAAAGGCCTCCTCGCCATCCTCAGTCAGGTAGCGATACTTAATCACACGAGTGATTGTCTTTGTTTCTTGCTCTTCGATAATCTCAGGTTCAGGTACATAGATTACCACTTCGCTGAGATGCTCGCCAGGCTTTGCTGTTGCCTTCTCTACAGGATCTCTGTTTGGCTTCCAGCCAGGTATTTCCGGACTATCTACTTCTTCAAATTCACCTTCAGCAGGTGTCCAGTCGCCCCAGGATGTAATCTTTCCTGTCTTAGGATCGACTTTACCCTTGCGTTCAAATGTCTCTTTCTGAACTACTGTCGGTGCCAGGTCCTCAGAAACCCTGGTTCCATCATTGTAGTAGTACTGAATGGTTCTTGTTGCTTCTGATGTCTGTACGTTATCAACTACGTGAGGTGTGTACTTACCTTCAGCCGTCAATCCATTCTCATCTGTAACAATTACTGTCACGCCTGTTCCGTCTCCAACAAAGTCAGGTTCCGGTGTGAATGTGACCTTGCCTGTGTCAGGATCGAGTTCGTATACGCCCTCTCCAGGAACGGTCTTCTTTAGCGGATTATCTTCGTCCGGATCATTCAGGCTGTAAGCTCCTTTTTCAGGAATCTCGCCTGTACCCTTTTCGAACTTGAAGTCAGGTGTGCTTTCCTGCGGGTCGCCCTTTCCACCGTAGGTCTCTTCTTCAGGTCCTGTAGGCGGTAGGAGTTCTGGATCAGCCAGATAAACCACGTTTACAACACCCTTATCTCCAGGTTCAGTTACTTCGAGTGCTTCAACCTTGTCCGTTGTAGTCCATGTCTTTCCGTCCTTTGTTGCCTTGTCGTCAGGATTCTCTACTGCCGGAAGCGTTGCCTTTTCCCATGGACCCCATTCGGTTACTTCACCTGTCTTAGGATCAACCTTGGTCGCATGTCTGGTCAGTTTTACAGTCTGAACTGTATCCTCTGTAACTTCCTCTCCATCCTTTGTTTCATATGTGTAGTGGATGGTTCTGGTGGCAGTTCCTTCCTCTGTCGGATCAACTACGTGCGGTGTGTAAGTTGTTTCGGCGGACAATCCATTATTGTCAGTTCCTCTTACCTTTACCGGTGTTGGATCGCCAACAAAGTCAGGCTTCGGCGTGAAGGTAATTGTACCGTCTTTGTTCACCTTATATGTGCCCTCAGGAACTTCTACTGTATTTGTAGGATTACCGTCTTCATCCAAAAGCTCAATCTTTACGATATTATTCTTGGTTCCCTCAGGTGTTGTCGATGTAGTTACTTCGAATGTAGGTGTTCCTGTCTGACTCTGACCCTTTACTCCGTAGGTTTCATCAGGTGTTCCTTCAGGTGGTGCAGGCTGATAAACTACATGCTCTGTGGCATTCTTCGGTCTACCTTCTTCGTCGTACTCAATCTCCCATTCCTCTACGGTTGCTCTGTCCGGAGTCCATCCTTCGATTTCAGGTGACTTAACAGCATCTGTATCGCCGTCGATAACTTCCCAATCAGACCACTCTACTACGCCGCCTGCTTCATCAATTACAGTAGGTACGCGCTGGAGTTTGACAGTCTGAGTTATAGTCTCAGATGCTTCCTGTCCGTCTTCAGTCAGATATGTGTAAATGATTGTGCGTGTTACTGTTGTTTCTTCCGTAATCGGTGGATATACGTTGGTTACCGTGAATCCGTTTGTTGCATCGCCGGTTATTTCCTGTGAATATGGACTTACATTGGCTTCAACAATGGTGTACTTGATTTCGGTTCCACCGTTACGATATTTGTTTGCTGTCCAGGTTACTGTAAGGTCGTCGCCTGTTGCATCCTTGCTGACCGTCTTCTGGGAGTCTGCAACTTCTTTTCCGTCGGCAAGGAGAGTGAAGGTTACATCCTTACGGATATTGTATTTGTTATCAATATCATCCCAAACTTTGGTGGCTTTGATCTCTACCTGTTCAGGTGTATGAGTATTTGTGATGGTGTAATCGCCATCCTTGTTACCCTTGGTTTCATCTGCAGTATAGCCTGCACTTTCCATATCATCTTTCAGCGCTTCTATTACTGTGTAGATGATTTCCTCGCCATTCTTGTACTTATCAAGTGCCTCGAAGGTTGCTTCCCAGTTGCTTTCTCTATTAAGTATCTTTGTTAGTTCTGTTGCAACTCCGTCAGCAACAAGGTTAAATACGACGTTATTTGGTCTCTTGCCGTCACGGTTGTTGTCATCATCCCAATCTTTCTTGACTGTAATGTCGATGGTTACAGGATTATATACTACATACTCTTCACCATAATCACCCGGTTCGGTTACTTCAAGTTCATCAACCTTGTCTTCTGTGGTCCAAGTCTTACCGTCCTTTGTTGCCTTGTCATCAGGATTTTCTACAGCCGGAAGCGTTGCCTTTTCCCATGGACCCCATTTGGTTACTTCGCCGGTATCAGGATCAACCTCAGTTGCATGTCTAACCAGGGTTACTGTCTGGACGGTGTCGTCTGTTACCTGTTCTCCCTCCTCCGTCAGATATGTGTAGTGGATGGTTCTGGTGGCTTCACCCTTATCCTCAGGATCAACTACATGCGGTGTGTAGGTGGTTTTAGCAGTTCCGCCAAGCATGTCTGTAGCCTGTACATTTACAGGAGTTGGGTCGCCTACGAAACCTTCGTTTGGTGTAAATATGATGTTACTTGTCGGTTTTCCATCCGCATCCTTCTCAATCTCATATGTACCTTCAGGAACAGTTACCTTCTCTGCAGGATTACCGTTCTCATCAAGAAGCTCGATTGACACGAATGTATTATCCTCACCCTCAGGTGTCTTCTCTGTGTCCACTGAGAATATAGGCGTACCTTTCTGCGGTTTATCCTTTAGGCCATAGGTCTCATCAGGCTCTGCAACAGGTGGTTTTGGCTGGTATACAACATTTACTACACCCTTGTCGCCGGGCTCAGTTACTTCGAGTTCCTTTACCTCATCCGTGGTGCTCCATCCCATTCCTGCTTCATCATCAGGATTGTCCACAGCAGGGAATTTTGCAGGTATCCAGTTCTCCCACTCGATTACTTCTCCTGTCGTAGGATCAACAGATTTTGCCTTACGTGTAAGTTCAACAGTCTGCTTTGTATCCTCAGTTACTTCCACGCCATCCTCTGTGAGATATGTATAATGGATTGTCCTTGTTGCATCTCCCTTTTCCTCAGGATCTACAACGTGTGGCGTGTAGGTGGTATTAGCAGTTTTTCCGTTCTTATCTGTTCCTCTTACATTTACCGGAGTCGGATCACCTACAAATTCCGGATCCTTAGGTGTGAATGTAATTGTACCGTCTTTGTTCACCTTATATGTGCCTTCAGGAACTTCTACTGTATTTGTAGGATTACCATCTTCGTCCAGAAGTTCAATCCTTACAATACTATTCCTGGTTCCTTCAGGTGTTGTCTGTGTAGTTACTTCGAAAGTCGGCGTTCCTGTCTGACTCTGGCCTTTTATTCCATAGGTTTCATCTGGGGTTCCGACAGGTGGTGCAGGCTGATAAACTACATGCTCCGTAGCATCCTTAGGATCCTTCAAATCGATTTCCCATTCAGGAACGTCTCTATCTGCATCCCAACCTTCGATTTTCGGAGACTTGACTTCATCTGTTTCAGGATCTTCATCAAGGATCTCCCAGTCGCTCCATTCTACAACTCCGCCTTCCTCGTCGATTACCGTAGGTACGCGCTGTAGTTTTACCGTCTGAGTTACAGTCTCGGAAGCTTCCTTTCCGTCCTCGGTCAAATAGGTGTAGATGATTGTACGGGTTACTTCCTTGGTCTCTGTAATCGGCGGATAAGTATTGGTTATGGTATAACCGCTTTCTGCATCGCCGGAAGTTTCCTGTGAGTACGGACGCACATCAGCTTCTTCAACTGTGTATTTGATTTCTGTTCCTTCGTTACGATATTTGTTTACTGTCCAGGATACTGTAAGATCCCCGCCTGTTGCATCCTTGCTTATGGTCTTTTCTGAACCTTCAACCTTTACGCCATCAGCCTTCAATGTGAAGGTTACGTCCTTACGCAGGTTATACTTGTTTTCAAGGTCATCCCAAACCTTGGTGGCTTTGATTTCTACCTGTTCCGGTGCATGGCTATTTGTGATGGTGTATTCGCCATCCTTATTACCCTTGGTTTCATCTGCAGTATAGCCTGCACTTTCCATATCATCTTTCAGTGCCTCCATTACTGTGTAGATGATTTCAGTACCATTTTTATACTTATCCAGCGCCTCGAAGGTTGCTTCCCAGTTGCTGTCATTGTTCAAGCTTCTGGATAATCCTGTTGCAATTCCATCTGCAACAAGGCTAAATACGACGTTATTCGGTCTCTTGCCGTCGCGGTTGTTGTCGTCATCCCAAACCTTCTTGACTGTGATGTCGATGGTTACAGGATTATATACTACATACTCTTTACCGTAATCACCCGGTTCGGTTACTTCAAGTTCATCAACCTTGTCTTCTGTGGTCCAAGTCTTACCGTCCTTTGTTGCATTGTCGTCCGGATTCTCAACTGCCGGGAATCTTCCAGGTTCCCAATCGCCCCACTCCAGAGCCTCACCAGTCTTAGGATCAACCTTGGTTGCGTGTCTCTTTAGGGTTACGGTCTGGACTGTATCGTCAGTTACCTGTTCTCCATCCTTTGTCAGATATGTGTAGTGGATGGTTCTGGTGGCTTCTCCCTCGTCCACCGGATCAACTACGTGCGGTGTATAGGTGGTCTTGGCTTCATTTCCAAGCTTGTCTTTTCCTACTACGCCAACAGGCTGCGGATTTCCAACAAAGTCAGGTTCCGGCTTGAATGTGATGGTTCCATCCTCATTCATAGTATAGGTTCCCTGTCCCTCGATGGTTACTTCGTCTGTAGGCTCTCCGGTTAACGGATCAACAAGCTTGATCTCATCAACCGTATTCGGTTCTCCATTCGGGAGTCTCGGTGTGTCAGGCTTAAACTCAGGCACTCCTGTCTGTTTCTCGCCCTTGAGGCCATAGGTCTCGTCCGGTGTTGCTTCCAGTCCCTTAGGATTATAGATTACCTTCTCATGGATATCGTCATCCGTAGCCTTAACGGTCTTCTCATCAACGTCCCTATCAGGTGTCCAATCCTCAAGGTTAGTTGCATCTCCAGGATTATCTTCTGTCGGACTTGTAACCTCATCAAACTTATCTGTTGTCTCAGGTTTCCAATCCTCGTCCCTATATGTTACTTTACCGGTCTTAGGATCAACTGTTCCGGTACGTGTAAACTTAAGGGTTTCTTCCTTTACGATTGGATTGCCGTCCTTATCTACAACCTTTGTTCCATCAGCATATTCATACTCGATGGTACGTGTAACCTCTTCTGTCTCGGTATTGTCAACAACATGCGGTGTGTATGTTGTCGTTGCTGTTCTTCCGTTGGAATCGGTTCCCTTAACCTCTACCGGTGTTGGATCGCCAACATAATTCGGATCCTTCGGTGTGAATGTAATTGTTCCGTCGTTGTTCAGTGTGTATGTTCCTTCGGGAACTTCAACCTTGGTGGTGGGTTCTCCGGTCTTTGGATCCACCAGCTTGACATCAACAATCTGATTTTCACTTCCGCTTGGTGTTGTCGGCGTAGTTACTTCGAAGGTCGGAGTTCCTGTCTGCGGTTCACCCTTTCCACCATAAGTTTCATCCGGCGTTCCAACAGGAACCTTCGGCTGATAAACCACATGCTCTGTGGCGTTCTTCGGATCCTTCAGATCGATTTCCCATTCAGGAACGTCTCTATCTGCAACCCAGCCTTCAATCTCCGGAGACTTGACTGCATCTGTTTCAGGATCTTCATCAATAATCTCCCAGTCGCTCCATTCTACGACTCCGCCTGCCTCATCGATGACCGTGGGTACGCGCTGGAGTTTTACTGTCTGTGTTACGGTTTTGGAAGCTTCCTGTCCGTCTTCAGTCAGATATGTGTAAATAATAGTGCGGGTTACTTCTGTTTCCTCTGTAATAGGCGGATATACGTTGGTTACGGTGTATCCAGTTGTTGCATCACCTGTAATCTTCTGTGAATATGGGCTTACATTGGCTTCAACAACGGTATAGCTGATTTCTGTTCCGCCGTTACGATACTTAGGAACTTCCCACTGGACAGTTAAGGCGTCAGTAGCATCCTTGCTTATGGTCTTGGTTGAACCAGCAACATCCTCGCCATCAGCCTGAAGCGTCAAAGTTACGTCCTTACGGATGCCATACTTATTATCCATGTCATCCCAAACCTTGGTTGCTTTGATTACAACCTGTTCAGGAGTGTGCGTGTTTGTGATGGTGTATGGGTCGCTTTCCTCGCCTGTTCCATTTACTGTGCCTGCCTTGTAACCCAGTCCCTCAAGGGCGCTTATCATGGCTTCCTTTATGGTGTAAACAATAGGTTCTCCGTTTTCATTTTTGTCAAGGCCTGTGAATGTGTGTTTCCACAGATTTGATTCATTGAGTTCAACACTATCAAGAGCCCTATCTACACCGTCTTTGAATAGCTGGAACAAAACACTTTCAGGACGCTTGCCGTCACGGTTGCTGTCGTCTTCCCAAACCTTGTTTACTGTAATGTTAACAGTTTCCGGTTCGTAGCTGTTGGTTACAGTGAAGCCGGTTGTCTTGTCGCCGGTGATTACAGTTGTGTATTCATCTATAGCCGTTTCTTCTATAGTATAGGTAATCTCCTTGCCAGCCTTCTTGTTCTTTGGCAGGCCTTCAACGGTTACTGTATCACCGTCATCACCGGTTGTCTCAGCTTTGATGGTTGCACCATCAACAGTACCACCTGTAACAGTAGCAACTGCAAGTTCCTCTGCTGTAAGCGCTGTACCATCAGCCTTAATGGTATATGTTACTTTACCCTTCTCAGGTCTCTTGCCGTCCTGATTATCGGCGTCGTCCCAAACCTTGGTTATGGTGAAACTAATCTTTTCAGGATCATGCTTGTTTGTTACCTTGAAGGTCAAAGTATCCTTAGCTTCATTCCACTCAGTTGTGGTAATCTGCTGATTCTCTACATCAACGGATTCATAACCTTCAGGCTTTGCTGTTTCCTGAGCGGTGTAGTTATACTTGGAGCCATTTTCGTCAGCGTAAGGAAGTTTTACCCAAACGCCTTCCCATGTCCAAGTGTCACCATCAACTGTCGTTTTGCTCTTGCTTGCATCGTCTCCGGAAAGCGTTGCTGCATTTGTTACATCTTCAGCCTCATATTTAACACCGTTCTGGAATAAAGTTACATCGATGGTTCCGCGGAGGCCGTCCTGGTTGTCCGCGTCATCCCAAAGCTTTTCTACGTTGATTTTTAGTAGCTGGTTATTAACAATAACGCCGTTGTTATAAGCCTTGTCTTTAGTTTCTGCCTCGTTGGCATCTGTTGAAGAATCGTCAATATTGGTATATTTGGTCGCATAACCATCTATCGCTTCCTCTACCACATAGTATCCAGCAGGAACCAACTTTCCGTCCTTTTTAACGTATCTCGGCAGGTGTTTCCATGTGAGATTTAATGTTTTACCACTCTCAACGTCCGAAGAAACTGTGCCGGCTTTCTCCATTTTAGGCGTTTCTTCGGTTCCTACGTTAAACTCGTATTTTTCAAGTTTTGTAAGATCCACCTCGCCGTTTACATCGTAAAGGGTGAGTAGCCCTATGATTTCCTCTGCAGTATGATCAGAGTCTTCCTTATTGTCGTACCATTTCTTTGTTACGGTAAAATCAACAGGCTCGTATTTGTTTTCCAGTGTACCGGTGTAGCGAGCGACGGTATTACCGTTTGTATCCCCCGGAATAGGATATCTGTCTTCACCCGAAAGTCCCTTGGTGTTCTCATCTCTTGCTGCACTGAGTTCGGCCCAGTCGGCAACGTCGCTGGATGTGTAGCCCAAGAGACCAGCATCCGCATTATCTGCTACGACAGGCTGGTTACCCTCGCGATCCAATGTCTCACGGACGGAGTATTCGTATTTATCGCCATTGGTGTCTACGCCCTTCAGCTCATTTACCCAGTAATAGGTGTTTCCTCTTTTGTAAGAGCCATTACTTTGAAGATTGGCAGCACTAGGCACCTTTTTAACGGAAGCCACGACTTTGATGGTTGAAACTCCTGTAGTATAGGCTTTCTTCTCACCCCAGGATTTTATTAGCCCGTTTCCGGTTGCAGTTGCTGCTACCATCTGGGCAGGAAGGATGTCTGAAACCTCATACGTAGATCCGTCTGCCCTTGTTACCTTAGCATCGATATGGAGCCAGATATCCTGACGAGTTGAGAACTCATTCTTATAGTCATCCTGCCATTCCTTTACACCACGAACAACGATGGAAGGTACATTTGTGATCTCACCACCATTTTCAAACACGGACATGTATGCGTATTCATGCTCATGACTTCCGTGGACAAGACTGTTAGACTTATCTACATCCTTAAGTGCGTCAGCTCCCCAAATAGAGCCTTCATATATGCTGTCGATTTTTCCGGGCACCTCTGCCTTTGTATTGTCATAGCCCTCTGTGGACCATCCGGGTACCTCTTCTGTTACGAACCAGTAATAACGGTTGTTATGGTTTCTTGCGTTATGATTAGTATCATTCGGTTCTTCCTCTGTAGGAAGCGCTGGCCATCCAAGAGCCTCAACACCCTCTGAAGGATACTTGATCTTCCAAACGATATTCCCGGGTGATGGATTATCCGGGTTATCTTTTTCAACGACTGTTACATATCCGTCTTTTGTATAGTTTTCCGTGTCATCTACTAAGAAGTCCTTTGCATCGGATCCTTCCCAGTCAGCTACACGTTCTTCCACTTTTACTTCATAGTGCGCATCAATGGTCTCTTCAATGATAGGCTGTCCTGTTTCCGCATCGACTCCTGTTTGTTCTCTCTTTATGTGAACAAACTCGTTACCCTGCAAGACTACATTGGGGCGGAGAGCAAAGGTCTCTTCGCCGGTTGCCGGATCAGTCTCTACATACTCAATGGTATTATTAGGTGTCAGGGTAAAATGCGTTCCCGCCCAGGTTCCGTTGGTGGCCGTGTATTCGCCGCCATTTATATGGAAGAGAACCATCTCCGTAATGGCGGCACCCGTATCATCGGTTGCACCGGTTGGAACAGGGAGTGTAACCTCCGTAGGATAGAATCCAGCAGGAGCAGCTGTCATATTCAGCTGCGTTGGCTGTCCGTCCTTCCATACCTTGTAGAAGTAGTAGTCTGTATCAAAGTCCACATGGACATGCATAGGATCGTCTATCTCCGGTATGGAGATATCAACAGTACCGTCTGCATTACGCTCGATGACAATCTTCTTATCAGTACCAACGCGAGCACCTTTTATATCGTAGTAGAAACCGGCCAACTCAACCTTACCTGTCTTCATTCCAGGCTTATCGGTTACATCTTCGGCGCCGCTAAATGTTCCTACAACCTGACCATTTAGTTTAATATCATTACCCTCGATTACGTATTCCGAGTAATCTCTGAGCCCTGTTACGTCTGATCCCTGTCCATAATTGGTATTTCCAATAAGGATGCGGCCGACACGGTAACCCTTTTCCGGAACCGCTGTAAGGGTAATCTCTGAATTACGCGCCATGGTCTTGGTGCCCTCGCTCATGATGGGGGCACACTGGTTATTCATATCATAGGTCTCGATATAA
>CADBSP010000269.1 GCA_902797405.1 uncultured Eubacteriales bacterium
AACAGAACTATTAACCTTGCGGAGGAGAAGACCACAGAGAAGGCACTTCAGGTAGCCGTGGAGAAAACTGCAGAGGAACTCGGAATCGACCTCGCTGATTTCACTGTTTATCCGAATACGGATATTACTCCGAATAGATATGACTTCTTGATTGAGCCCAGAAAAGAGGTTACCTCATTTGACATGAACGCTCTGAGAGAATCGATTTTCAAGAATCTATGTGAAGCCAACCCTGTTTACTTTGATTGCTACGATGACCACTGGCTAGATAAACCCGAAGTTTATTTCCTGCAACCGGAGACATCGATTCTCTATAGAGACATGATGGTCTATAATGGCTCGTCCATGAACCAACTGAAACCTGTCCGAGTAATCATGAATGAGAGACAACGCAAGTTCTTCTACGCTCTGAGACAGGAGGTCACTGATGTCAAGAATAGCCTACTATAATGGACCCATCTATACTGCAGATTGTAATAACCCGATTGTTGATGCTTTTGTTGTAGATAATGGAAGATTCGTTTATGTAGGTTCTGAGGACGGCATTGGTGAATGCGAAGAGAAAATCGATTTAGAAGGAAGATGCGTAATCCCCGGACTAATCGACTCACACTGCCACATGTTTGCGGGCGTGGTTTCGGCTGCATCGAATATGATTTTCGTGGAGCCTGATACCAAGCCGTCGGAGCTGGGGAGCAAAATCCTGGCACTTCTGGAGGAGTCGCCGGTTACTGAGAATCACACCATCGTTTGCATGGGGATTGAACTACCGATGGGTGATTTTAATTCGTCGAATATAGATTCTGTAATTCCCGATAGACCTGTAGTGGTCTTTGCCAATGACGGGCATGCGCTTCTATTGAACACTCCTGCGATGAAGGTAGTCGGAATAAGCAGGGATACTCCGGATCCTAGCGAGAACAGCTATTACGTCAGAGATGATAATGGAGATCCGACGGGCCTTGTAATAGAGATACCCGCAATGCGCCCCTGCGTAAAGCTAATTACTGAGATTTCTATGGAGGCTAGATGCGCCACCATGAAGGAGTTGGCTCAGGCTTATTCAAGCCTGGGCTATACGGGACTGTTCGAGGCATCCTCTATCGATAGCGAGGATTGCAGGAACCTGATTGCACTTTATAAGGTTGATCAAGAGGTCGGACTTCCGCTCCGCGTCTCCACGTCGTTTAACTACGGCGGGGAAGAGAATCCAGACGAAGACGATGCCGAAGAAGAGAATCCGGAGGAAGACGATGCAGAGGAAGAGACTCTAACATTGGAAGAATTCCTCGAAGTGATGAAGAAATGCAGGGATGATTATTCATCCGCGAACGTCCTTCCCAATACGCTTAAACTGATTTCGGACGGAACCGTCGAAGCGAAATCTGCGCTCCTGTTTGAACCCTACTGCACGGGTGAACCAAAAGCTGCTGGCGACAGCGGAAATGCTGACGACAGCGGCAACGCTGACGACAGCGGAAATGCTGAAGACCAACCAGGCGGTGATGCTGAAAATGACAAAGCAAACTGCGGCTCAGAAATCGTGAACTACGACGATATGATGAGGGCCGCGAGACTTGCTGCGGACCTGGGATTTTCCGTTCACATTCACGCCATAGGAGATAAAGCCGTATGCAGAACCCTGGACATACTCACTTCCCTCGGTGACATCAAGGGCACCAAAACGATCGCACACAATCAATTGTATCGCCCGGAGGAAATTGAAAAGATAATCCAGGCGAAGGATATATTCTTTCAAACAACGCCACATTGGGCGACAGGCGACAAGCATACTCTAAGGGTTCTCGGAGAAGATCGATATAAGATGCAGTTTCCTATTGCTTCCGTATTGAACGGCGGTGTTCCGGTTACTTTTGGAAGTGATAGCTGCCTCGAAGAAGAAACCAGCGACGCATTCAAGGGAATATATTACGCGTGCACGCGAGGTGCGGAGTCTTTGATAGAAGGCCAGAGTCTGCCGCCGAAGGAGGAAGCTATCAGCCGGATGGATGCGCTCATGGCTTATACGATAAACGGCGCCAAGCAGCTCTCGCTCGGAGACGAAACCGGAAGCATAACTGAAGGCAAGTCGGCGGACTTTTTGATAATCGACAACGACATTATCAACTGCTCCCCGGAAGAACTCTGGGAAACAGAGGTGTTGGAAACGTATTTTAGAGGCGAACGGGTTTGAAGAATAGGTTCGAACATGTCATAAAAAAACAATGTGTAACGGAAGCTGGCGGTTGTTTTTACCGAGAGGATAAAGGGAGAACTACTTACATGCTATGATGTTGTGGCTACAGGTAGATATCCATATACCGGAAATCTGGGTATTCTCTCGGAAGAAGATAAGGTCAAGGTTATCGACGCAATGGCCAAAGTT
>CADBSP010000270.1 GCA_902797405.1 uncultured Eubacteriales bacterium
CTATCTGAGAATGAGGAGGAAGTACTTATGGATTTCTTAACTGAATATGATGCAGAGTGGACATATGAACTCTTTAGGGAAGAGGGATTAGAGGAAGGCCGTAAGGAAGGTCTCAAACTTGGTCTCGAAGAGGGTCGTGCAGAGGGTCGTGCAGAAGGTCGCAAAGAAGGTCGCGCAGAAGGTCGCGCAGAAGGTCGCGCAGAAGGTCGCAAAGAAGGTCGTGCAGAAATAATTACGCAGCTTATTTCAGAGGGCATTATCACAGAAGAGCGAGCAGCAGAGTTACGGAAAGGCGAGCAATGAGAGCCTGAAGAGAAGTGGGATTGAGACATTAATGATGAAGGATACGAGTGTTTTAGATCCCATAGTAGAGAAAGATATAAAGCGTGGCAAAGAGATTGAGCTAAAATGCGGTATAAAGCATGGCGAAGCCAAAATGGGCTAGCTTAATAATCGGATTGCTAAAGAATTGTTGCGAAGACGATATTAAGAAGGTTGCAACTGATAGTAAGTACCGTAATGGGCTATACTCAGAATTCTGGCTATAAAGCCTTTTGTTCAAGGCAAGATATCTCAATTTAGAACTTTTAGGGACGTAAAAAATCGCTGAACTGCCGACAAATTGTCAGCATTCCAGCGATTTTTAATTGGTGCTCCGGAGGCGATTCGAACACCCGACGCACGGTTTAGGAAACCGACGCTCTATCCCCTGAGCTACCGGAGCAAAAGCTTAATTATCGCAAGGGATAGTATACCACAGATAGAAGCAAAATGGTATAATTATATCTACAGAAAAAGGAAAAGAGGAAACCAATGAAAGAGTTAATGATAAGAGACATCGAGCAAAAGGATTTTGATTTTGTTCTTCGGGTCAACCGTGAGAATGTGGAAGTACTATCGCCGATGGATGAAGAGAAACTCAAGCGTTTTGTTGACAGCGGAGAATTGGTTAAAATCGCAGAAATCAAGGAAGACGATGGTAGGTGCACCCCTGCGGCTTTTATTATCGCGCTTAGAGAAAACGTTTCCTGGTATGACAGCGAAAACTACATATGGTTCTCATCTGAGTATCCAAAATTCTTATACATAGATAGAGTCGTGATAGATGAACCCTTCAGGTATCAAGGCGTTGGTAGCGATATATACGATTATGTATTTAAGCATGCCTCTAGCACCGGAGTCCCGACAGTTACTGCGGAGATAGATACCATTCCGTATAACGAGGCAAGCCTGAAGTTTCACGAAAAGACGGGATTCAAAGAAGTCGGGACTCAATTTGTCAGAGGAGGGACCATCAAAGTTTCGCTTCAGGCAAGGCCAATTAGTCTTACATCAGGCAAGGCCAATTAGTCTTGCTTCAGACGTAGCCGATTAGTTTCGCTTAAGGCATGTCACATCACCTCAGACAAGGCCGATCATAAATTTGTAGAAATACGTGATTTATGATAAAATATAATGCTGATTTTAGTTGTATTTATTATAATTTGCGCGCCTTAAAATGCGCACGTGGAGGGGCAAATGATTTGTGCTCAATGTGGTAAACCGATAGATGCAGACGATTTGTTCTGCGGATGGTGTGGAGCAAAGGTTCACTCTCCGGAGCCGATCGAGTCTGCGGAGTCAATACCGGTTGCGGAGCCGAAAATAATCGCGGAACCAACTGCGCCTGTGGAACCTCAGACCGTTGAGGAACCGGTTAATGATGCGTGGCTTGAAACAGTTGCAGAGCCTGCGCCTGTTTCTGAAGCAGTAGCAATGGATGAATCCGACATTGCGGTAGAGCTGAACGAGGCTGTTGAGCCCGAGATTGACATTGCAATAGAAGTTCCCGAAGAGACGGAAGTAAAAATTGAAATAGATAAAGGAGCAATCTTAGAAGAGTATAAGCTTCCCGATGTGGAGGATATAGTCCTTATTTTTGATGACCCGGATAATTACATTGTGGACATAAAAGACATCAAAGAAGCCAGGACTGAATCTTTGATTGATGATGGCCTACGGAAAAGTAAGGATGCTTTAGTGAATGTAAAGGAAGAATTCGTTCTAAATGTTCATAAAGAGGAAGCTCCTGTTAGATCCTTTGTTGGGGTAACCAGTGATGCAGAGGATTCACTTAGGGTAATAGATGAGTTCTTCCAAAAGGATGAGGAAAGAAAGATTATCCAGGCCGCACTAAACAAAGAATGCGAGCCAATTTGGGCCGAGAGATATGGCGCACGAATCGCTAGGGTAGCAGAACCTGTAGCTGTGTCAGTTGAAGAACCGGCAGCAAAACTAGCAGTTAAACCTGTAGCAAAGCCAGTACCAAAACCTGTAGCTGCGCCGGTTGAAGAGCCAGCAGTTAAACCTGCAGCAAAGCCAGTACCAAAACCTGTATCAAAACCTGTAGCTGTGTCAGTTGAAGAACCGGCAGCAAAACCAGCAATTAACCCTACACCAACGCCTGCACAGCAGCCATTAGGGTTCTCTGCGCCACGCAGGAAGAGTAAGAAGCCTGCGGCAGAGGCAGTTTCAGCTTTAGCGGGGGCAATGTCCGCAGCTCTAACGAAGTCGACGATTACGCCTAAGACGAAACCAACTGCTGCAGTCGAACCAGCAGTAGCGCAAGACCACAATTTAGAAGCAACCCGCATAGTCGAACCGATGCTGACGACCGAGCCGACTCCGACGGTAGCACCGGTTGCTGAGCCAGCACCTGCTGTCGGGCAAACTCCAACACCCGAGCCTTTCGTAACTCGTGAATCGAATATTGAACCGACAGAAGAATTAACAGACACACAGGAAACAGTCATCGGTCACGAACCGATTCTAGAACCAATACAAACAGTCGAACCAACCGTAGAACCCGAGCCTATCGCTCCGATTGAACCAACCGTAGCGCCCGAGCCTATCGCATCGGTCGAACCAACCGTAGCGCCCGAGCCTATCGCTCCGATCGAACCAACCGTAGCGCCCGAGCCTATCGCTCCGATTGAACCAACCGTAGCACCCGAGCCTGTGACTCCGGTCGAAGCAAGCGCAAACGACTTAGCCGCTCAGGCAGAGGAACTTGCAGCTATTTTGGAAGCCGCCGGACTTAACATAGCCGCATCAACAACAAAGGAAAATGCCGCAAACAAGTACAGCACATCCCTACAATCTACTGGAACCGGCGACGCACAAACCACTGAAGATAACAGAATTGTTAATGGCGGAACTCCGGTAAATGCACCTTCGAACGCAACATCCGCTCTTGATGATGATCCTGACCCAATAAAGGAAAGCCTGACGGAAGGCGCCAAGATTCTTGCTGAAATAGAATATAACGACCTGGAGGATCACCCTGAAACCGGAAGTGGCCGAAAGGTATTGAAGTCCATTCTGCTAGTTGTTCTTACGTTGATGCTACTGCTGGCCGCAGCAGGATCCATCATAATCGCATTCTTCAGCGACACGCCGATAGGACGTACATTAAAGGGAACACTGGACAAGGTGCTTAACCCATCAACCGCAATTGTTTTGGAACATTCAGAGGCGAGCGATTGGATAAGCCGCGGTGCCGGATTATAGGCAGCGTCACAAACAAATAGCTTGCAGAATAAGGATTATCGAGATCAATTAAACCCAACGGTTGCAGAATATGGCACCACATTAATAAAGTAGTAAGTGAGTAATTATGATTAATAAAACCCACGAATCAAAACCACATCAGCTGAAAAAACTCCACGCACTTCTGATTGTTTGTGCGTTGCTTTGCTTAATCCTTGCATCATGTTCATCAAAGGATGGCTCCAATGCAGGCGACCCTCTATCCAAATTCCAGGTGTCCGACATGGGTGGCTACAACGGCCTTTCCGGCTACGATAAGGAAACCGTATTCGTGGACGTAACTATGGACGATGTTGATCAGCTGATGAAAAGTGGAGCGTCATTCGTACTCTATGCCGGTTTCGATAATTGCCCATGGTGCAACGTTTTGATTCCTTATCTAAACGATGCCGCCTTGGAAGCAGGAACAAAAATAGCTTATGTAGACACTAGAAGAGATCCTTCATGGCAATCAAACCTTGATTTGGAGGGTTACGATATTTTCGTTGAATATTTTGGTGAATACCTGGATATGGACACAGAGGGAAAGCCTCACCTATATGTTCCTGATGTTTATTTCATCAAAGACGGACAGGTCGTGGACAGGCATGAGGGTGTGACGCCTGGCCTGGATAGCCCATCGGATGCTTTGACCGAGGACATGAAAAAGGATCTCATGGCCGTCCTAAAAGAAGGCTTTGACAGCTGCAAATAA
>CADBSP010000271.1 GCA_902797405.1 uncultured Eubacteriales bacterium
AACCGAGGAAGTCGTTGTAGTTCCGCCTGAAACAACGGAAAATGAGCAGCCAGAAGAGCCGGGCGCAAACACTGAAGAGGAGCTGTCTCCAAAATCGGAAGCGAACGGAAACGAGGAACAATCCACAAAACCCGGAGCTAATGCTAACGAAGAGCAGCTTGCCGCCCCTGGTGCAAATAGTGACGAGGAGCAGCCGGCATATTCTGGGGCAAATGTTGGAGAAGATAAAAACGAAGAAAACGCATCTTCTAAGGATGCAGTACTAGGAGTTCAAAAGAGCATTGCCGGCGACCCGGACGGCTCTGAACCGGGCATTATTATTGACCGCCCGGAAGACGATCCGAATGCCCCCGTATCAAACGAACCCAGCCAAACCGGTTCGGAAACAAACCCGGAAACTACTCCTGTAGATAATCCAGATGCCCCTGTATTAAATGAACCTGGCCAAACCGGTTCGGAAACAAATCCGGAAAACCCGGGAACCAATCAGCCGTCAGAGCCAGGAGTAAACCCAGAAAACCCGGGAACCAATCAGCCGGCAGAACCGGGATCAAACCCGGATGATAGCCAACCAATAGAGTCAGGCGCAAATCCGGAAACACCGGAAGATAACCCGCAGGCAGAACCCGAAACAAAGACTATAAAGATCTATAAATCCGAAGATCTTCTGGTTTGTTCAGGGATGAATTTCCCCGACGCCTTGTCGGCATCTGCAGTTGGAAAGCCAATTATGTTGGTAGGTGACAAGCTGACTAAGAGTCAGGAAAAATTCCTGGAAGAGTATAGACCTCACATTAAGAGCATCTACATTATTGGTGGAACCGCTGCGGTAAACAAAGATATAGAAAACCAGCTATCCAAATACAGAGCACCAAAGAGAATAGCCGGAAACACCAGGTATTCCACTGCAACGGCAATTGCAAAAACCTTCTTTGGAGGTGCTCCTCAGGTAGTAATCGCATCCGGTCAGAACTTCCCGGACGGCCTCTGTGGAGGAGTGCTTGCTAACGCAAAGGAATCACCGCTCCTTCTTACAACAACAAAAGACCTGGGTTTCTCCGCTTCATATCAATATGTATTTAAGAACTCCGGAATAAAGAGAGTGACAATCCTGGGAGGAACATCCGTCGTTGCGGCAGACGCTATTGCCCTTACGGAGACAGGCGCCAGAAAAACCGGATTACTAAATATTGGTGGAAAGAAATACTTTGCCGACGGAAACGGTAACTTTGCTAAAAGTAAATTTGTAACCGCAGGATCAAAGAAATACTACGCGGATTCAAACGGCGTAATCACCACCAATAGAACCGTAACGGTCAACGGAGAAACATGGTTCGCAGGTGGAGACGGATCGGTATCTAAGGCGGATAAAATCATTTATCTGACATTTGATGATGGACCTGGACCTTATACAGAAAAGCTGATAAACATACTGAATAAATATGGAGCAAAGGCGACTTTCTTTGTCAATGCCAACAGGCCTGCTTATAATTATTGCATCAAAAAAGCATATGAAACCGGGCATGCCATAGGAAACCATACCAATTCCCACAACTACGCGTATTGCTACAGCAGTACAGCTAATTTCTGGGCGGATGTTGAGGCTTGCAACAAAATCATAAAAGCGCAGACCGGAACAACCACTAAACTATTAAGATTCCCGGGCGGATCCTCAAACCTGGTATCGACAAACTACGCATATGGTATCATGTCAACCTTGGCTAGACAGTGCAGCCAAAAGGGATACGTTTACTTTGACTGGAACGTTGATTCCAACGACGCAGGTGGAACGACATCGAGCAGTGGCGTTTATTACAACATTATTAATGGCGTTTCGGGAAGGAAAGCCTCGGTGGTACTTTGCCACGACATAAAGGGCTATACGGTTGATGCAATTGAAGACGTTATCAAATGGGGTCAAAGAAACGGATATGTATTCCTGCCTCTAACTACCAGCTCCCCAACCGCCCACCACGGCATCGCAAATTAACAGGTTGCACGCAAACTAAAAAATCTTAAGCAGACCAACGGTAATTATCGCGAATTAGCAAACTGCATAGACCATCAGCGATTATCGTGAATTAGCAAACTGTATAGACCATCAGCAATCATCATGAATTAGCAAACTGCATAGCAGATTTATTGCCGAAAAAACATAATCGCAGCAACCATCGCAAACTAAGAAAAAGCAATACTAAATAGCTACAAAAGCAAACAATTAATCACTATATATAGTAGTAAGAAAATTAATCACAAAAACTATTTGACTTTATAACAAGCTTGTTATAAACTTATTAGGCACATTTAAGATTATAGAATTCAGAGTCGAGACCTTCGGCTCTGAATTTAGGTACGATTACAATAATTTGTACAAAATACGAAAGGACAAAAGACATGAGAGTCAAAGTCAGATTGGAATGCACAGAGTGCAAGCAGAGAAACTACGATACAACTAAGAATAAGAAGAACGATCCTGATCGTATCGAACTCAGAAAGTATTGTAAGTTCTGCAGAAAAGAAACTGTCCACAAAGAAACAAAATAAGGACAGCGAAGAACAAATAAGAACAAAGGTAGATACCAAAGGAGGAAGGGCATGGCTAATAATCAACCTGCTCAGCAAAAAGAGGGGTTTGGCGGATATCTAAAAGGCGTTCGCAAGGAATTGGGAAAGGTCATCTGGCCTACAAGCAAGGAGCTCGGTGCTTATACTGTTGTAGTGCTGGCAACCTGTGCAGTATGTGCACTGGGATTTTGGCTTATCGATATGGGAGTACTAACCGCTCTTAGACAGGCTCTGGGAATTGCCCTGAACTAATTAAGAAGCCCAAGTATAATAGAGGATAGAAAATGTCAGATTCTGAAATCAAGAATGTTCTGTCGCCTCTAAAAGAAGAAGGCTTGCGTGGTGACCGTACCGCCAGATGGTATGTAGTACACACATATTCAGGACATGAGAAAAAAGTAAAAATGAACATCGAAAAGATGGTAGAAACCCGTGGAATGCAGGATCTCATCCTGGAGGTTGTTGTGCCGACAGAAGAGAGAATCGAAATCAAGAACGGACAGAAAACCATCAAAGAAAAGAAGATGTTCCCGGGCTACGTTATTGTAAAGATGATAGTAACCAACGAATCCTGGTACCTAGTAAGAAACACACAGGGCGTTACCGGTTTTGTTGGCCACGGATCCGATCCTATTCCACTTTCTGATGAAGAGATAACCAGAATGGGAATAGAAAAGGTACACATCGATTTGGACGTAAAACCTGGAGATACAGTGAGAGTTATCAGCGGACTCTTTGAAGGATTCATGGGAGAAGTCCTGGAGATTAATCCGGAGAAGCAGGTGCTAACCGTAAAGATATCTATGTTCGGACGTGACACCCCGGTGGAACTCGAATTCGGACAGGTTAACACACTACAATAAATGCTGTAGAACGAATACAGCAGGCAAGTACAGTTAAAAAACCCCGCGTGGCCAACACTGTAAAAACAGTAGCGCTAATAAAGTAGCGCAAACAAAATACAATAAATAAATGTTATTTATACATCTAATATAGGTGTTAATAAATAAAATATAAAGAAAGGAGCTTTAGGAGCAAATGGCCAAAAAGATCGAAGGCTA
>CADBSP010000272.1 GCA_902797405.1 uncultured Eubacteriales bacterium
GATTACTACTTATTGGGTTGAACCGCCGTATGCCGAACGGCACGTACGGTGGTGTGAGAGGGGCTACAAGTTAGCCCCTACTCGATTTGGCACGATAACTCTCCATCAAAAATCATCATCAAATCCTCGAACTTTCTATCACGTCATTTTTGCATCGCTCTACCTTGGTTCGATTAAGTGGTAATTTAAACGTCAAATTCTTATCTGTTATTTTTGCGTGCCAAAAACTAGACTTTTATGTTATTGTTTTTTGTTTTTTTTAAAATAATTTATCTGATGATAGCGTAACCGTAACATTGCATAACACTTTGTTATCGTTTTAATAACGAATTGGTAGAAAAAAAGGCATAAACTTCATATAGTACTAAAGTACTAGACCAAAAGTATTAGGACAAAAGTACTAATGCAAACATAACAGGTCGAAATGTAGCGAGTAGTTTAGTACCAAAACCTAAAAGAATACTTTATTAGCAAGCAATTAGTACATAACATTTGTATATAAATTGTGAGGGGGATCAGTAAAAGTGGTGGAATTAAGGCGTCCTTCCTCTGGCAGAGGTAGGACTTTATTATTGCCTAAAACCGCCGCCATGCAATTTATTAAATATATAAGGAAGACGTTATAGTAGAAGTTTTAAAGAGTTTATGGAGAAACTGAGGGAAGAAATGAGTAAGAAGAAAGCAATGAGAAGAATAGCCGCAGTGGTATTGGCACTGGCCTTGGTATTCGGGATGATGCCACAAGTTGGAAACTTTGCACCCGCATACGCAGATGAAGCTGGCACATGGATTTATGTGGACGGCGCAAACGGAAACGACAGCAACGACGGTAGTTCCGTAGGCGCAGCTGTAAAGAGCTGGGACAAGGCAAAGGAACTTCTGGGATGTGATGAAGGTGGCATCTATGTTGTAGGTACCGTTGATGCCTCCGGATTTATCACTACTAAGAATCCTTCCGTGCAGTCGGTTAAGAGAACATCTGACATAATCATGTTCAGGGTTTCAGGAGAAGCTAGTTTTGCCAATATTGACGTAGATGGTGAAAATAAGCAGTTTAATTCGCCGGTAGTTAGACCGAACAGCGGAGCAAGAGTCAACTATCTGTCTGGTGCAGTATTCCATAATATAGGTTACAATCCTGGACTACAGCTTGCTCCCGATAAAGTAGCAGTTGGTGGCATGGTTACAGAGCTAGATGAACAACACGTTACGATTCTCGTTGATGGAGCTACATTTAAAGATAACAACGGTTTAGGCATCTTCTTTGCCGCTATGGATACAATTAATGAAACTGGTGCCGGTGCAACTAATACTGGTCAAGACTATGTTACAGTTGTTATGAAGTCGGGTACAGTTACAGGTAATAGCTGCTATTTCTATCATAACGAATGTTCAAACGGCAGCAATAGCTTATATGTCTATAATGCATTGGTAAGAAATAATGATGCAAGCGGTATGGGCCAGAGATACTCTTTTATGGGTGCTTATGAGCATCGTACAGGTGTTATATATACCTGCGATTTTGGCACAATGGGAATCAGATCCGGTAACGGACTAGCTGCATTTGATAACGGTGAATATGACCTCATGTGGATGGATAATTTCTCTGCAGAGAGCCGTATCAAGTATGGAAATTATGCAAGTGTTGGTGATTATCAGCCTATGTATGGAGGCAAGACTTACGAGCTTCCTGGTTATATGCCTGGTGGCGGTAGCCCAAATTATAAAACTGCTGATAATTATAATGCTGGATATTACTGGGGAATTAAGTCAAATCCTTCTCAGACAGACAAGGATAAGGCAGTTGCTTCTGCAACCAGCGTATTTGAGAACAATCAACATACACTAATCGATTCCAATGGTAATGTCTATTTTGGTACGGGCCATAACGATCCTAAAGTTGACACACCGAACGTTCCTGTTGAGCAGAATTGCGACGGCGAACCGGAACCAGAACCGGAACCAGAACCAACTCCGGAACCAGAACCAACTCCAGATCCGGAACCAACTCCAGATCCGGAACCAACTCCAGATCCGGAACCAACACCAGATCCGGAACCTACGGATGAAGAATCCGTTACAGCAATAATCGAGGGAACAAAGACTCTTACGGGTAAGGACCTCCAGAATGGCCAGTTTACTTTCGAGCTTCTTGATGAATCTGGAAAAGTAATCGATACAAAGACAAACGATGAGAAGGGTAAAGTGGTATTTGATGCAATCAAGTACACAGAAGCCGGAACATATACCTATAAAGTTCGTGAGAAGAATGATGGTCAGGAAGGTATCGTTTACGATACAGACGATAAGGTCGTTACAGTAAAAGTTACAAAGACAGCAACAGAGAATCCGTCAGCAGGAACAGAA
>CADBSP010000273.1 GCA_902797405.1 uncultured Eubacteriales bacterium
GCCTTCTTCGAACAATGATGGGGGTCAAGTATCTGATACAATTGGCATCCTTAATACTAGACCAAAAGTTCTTATTCCTGTTTTCCCGGGAACGAACTGCGAATATGATTCTGCCAAGGCTTTCAGGGACGCTGGTGCGGATGCAGATATCTTTGTAATAAAGAATCTTGACTCCGATTCTGTAGTCAGATCGGTCGAGGAATTTACTGATAAAATCAATGAATCCCAGATTATCTTTATTCCGGGAGGATTCTCAGGAGGGGATGAACCCGATGGTTCAGCCAAATTTATAGCTTCATTCTTTAGAAATCCTGAGATTATGGAAGCTGTCTCAGACCTCATGGATAATAGAGGCGGCTTAATGGCCGGTATTTGCAATGGATTCCAGGCTTTGATTAAACTCGGTTTGGTTCCATACGGAAAAATTATAGATACAGATAAGGATTCACCAACGCTTACATTTAATGAAATTGGACGCCATCAATCCAAACTGGTACGCACAATTATCGCTTCTAATAAGTCTCCATGGCTTGGAAATACAAAGCCTGGAGAGATTTACACGGTTCCAATATCCCATGGAGAAGGGCGCTTTATTGCAACCCCTGAACTGATTGAGGAATTGGCTAAAAATGGCCAAATTGCAACGCAATACGTGGATTTAGACGGTAATGTTTCAGGCGATATTCAGTTTAATCCTAATGGATCTTATAATGCTATAGAAGGTATATTATCGCCGGATGGTCGTATTTTCGGCAAAATGGGCCATTCTGAGCGTATTGGAAAGAACCTGTATAAGAATGTTCCGGGCATATATGATATGGGAATGTTTAAATCCGCAGTTAAATTCTTTAAGTAAATGCGTAAATAATCGTGTAAATAATTGTTGTATATAGATATCTATCATGTTTAGGAAAAAAGATAAGCAAAAATCAATAGCGCTGATTAAGTCTGATAAGAAGCTTTCCAAAAAAGATTTACAGAAAGAAATTCGTAAGCTTAAACAGGAAAAGGAACTCCAGGCATTAGAGAACCTTGAATTGTTATCGCAGATTTTTGAAGACTAAAACAATTATTAATATGTGAGATTAAAAACAATTATTGAGAATTACACAAGTGGAATTTAAAAATAGACTTAACGTATTGAGAATTATAAGATTCAAAACAGTTTTGTTGATGAGATATTGTTTGAATATAAAGGCCATATGATATATATGGCTTTTATTGTAAGAGTAAGAGTAGGGTTATTCGGTATAATTATTATATAGTCAAATATAAAAATATTGTATTTATGAAAAAATAGGGTCAGTATATGCCGTATTTTTGTTTGATTAAACTATTCCTATAAACATAATTTTCGGAATAGTTTATATATTCTTTTACCATATATACTCATTTTATATACTTTTTCTAAAAAGTCCACTGATATTGAAATTTCAATGAAAACCCGAATTTTTTGAGGCTCTATTTTTCGATTTAAGGCCTATTTATTTTATTAATCGATATTCTTATACCTAATAAAAACCGAGGAGTTTTTACACTCCCCGGCTGATCTATGGGTATCCGATTGGGGGTCGGATCGATGGGGCTAATTGTCGATATTTATTATGCCGGTATTAGTAACTGCTGCCCAATTGATATCTCAGATGTCTCTAAATTATTAAGACTGGAAATTTCATATATTAACTTTCTAATATCGGTTTTTCCATCTGAATATCTAAGTGCTATTGACCAAAGCGTATCTCCGGATTCAACCGTAACAGCATAATATGTATTTGTGACATTTCCTTTACCATCTGCGTATACGTTGTGGAACATCGCGCTTATTGACATTACTATTATAAGAATCATAGTCAGAATAAATATTGTAAATCTTAGTTTAGATTCGATATAGTATTTCTTAAACATTTCATAATCTCCTTATATATCCCAAATTGATAAATTGATAAATTCCGTATGTATGTGTATATACGCCCTTCTCTATCTTTGTTCGTGAATCAAACTTTTGTTCGTGAACACACTATAGCAGAATAAGTGTTCGTTGTCAATATAAAAAATAAACTTTTGTTCACAGATATAACAAAAGTCCAATTATTTGACCATTCGCAGGTAAAATATGTAAATTATGTCTTATATTTTATTTTTTTAGACTGTTCTTTGGTTGTTCTCGGTGCTTTATTGAAGGATTATATATCAGCTTTTCTAATCATTGCATTATCTTTTTATAGTATTTATCAATGTATTCATTTATTTGTTTTCTGAATATGACGCAGATAATAAAGATTACAACACCAACTACGAGAATCACCCCTGCCCCATAATAATTTCCTGTCCTGTAAAATGAACCGATCAGGATGCTTGCAAGCATGGCGGGCAATCTTCCAATCAACGATATTGGAAGAAAAGCTTTATATTTCATGTTGGAAATACCTGCAGGATATGCAAGTACGTCTTTTGGAAGACCCGGAATCAGATAAAGAATTAATGTAATAATATACGCTCTTTTGCTGTTTAACCGTTCTACATAATAATCGGTTTTTTCAGGACCTATAAAGAGTCTGATTGCATCTCTACCTAGGTATTTTCCGAGAAAATAGGCCGTTGTCGTACCAAATGCCGCACCAATAAGAGAAAGGACTGTTCCCATAATTATTCCAAATAAA